>JAYVMZ010000308.1:0-10108 GCA_043758735.1 Betaproteobacteria bacterium | reverse complement strand
GGATCGACATCTGCTTGGCACGCGACAACGTCAACGAATCCGCCGGCGCATCCTTGGTAATGGTGCTTCCGGCGCCAATTGTCGCGTCGCGGCCGATCGTTACTGGTGCGACCAACTGCGTGTCCGAGCCGATGAAGGCGCCATCCTCGATCACCGTGCGATGCTTGTTCGCACCGTCGTAGTTGCAGGTGATGGTGCCCGCGCCGATGTTGACGCCGCTGCCGATCGTGGTATCGCCCAGATAGCTCAGGTGGTTGGCCTTGGATCTGTTGCCGAGTTCCGTCGCCTTGGTTTCGACAAAATTGCCGATGTGCACCTCGTTGGCGAGCCGTGTGCCCGGACGCAGCCGGGCGTACGGGCCAATCCGGCAGTTGGCGCCGATGACGGCGCCATCGAGATGAGAGTAAGGCGCGACCTCGCTGCCTGCGCCGATGTCCACATTGCGCAGGACACAGCCTGGCCCGACTTTCACATTGTCGGCCAGGCGAACCTTGCCTTCGAATAGGCAGTTCATGTCGATGAAGACATCATTGCCGCAATCGAGTTCGCCGCGTACGTCGAAACGCCATGGGTCGGCCAGCGTCAGGCCGCGCGCCATGAGATCACGCGCATTCTGCAATTGATGGACGCGTTCAAGGTAGGCCAACTGGTCTTTGCTGTTCACGCCCAGGATCTCCCATTCGTCCGACGGCTGCGCCGACGTCACCGCGGTTTTGGAGGTAATGGCAAGCGGCACGATATCTGTCAAGTAGTACTCTTTTTGAGCGTTGTCGTTGGTCAGCTTCAACAGCCATTGGCGCAGCAAGTCGGTGGGCGCGCACAGAACGCCGGTATTGATCTCGCAGATGGCCTTTTCCAGGGCGCTCGCATCCTTCTCCTCGACTATGCGCAAGATGCGACCGGCCTTGTTGCGCACGATGCGTCCGTACCCGGTCGCATCGTTGAGCGTTGCGGTCAGCAGTCGAAGGCCCGGCCTGGAGAGGAGGTTTTCAAGCGTGGACAGGCGTGTAAGCGGTGCATCGCCATACAACACCAGGGTTGTTCCACCCGACTGCAGGTGAGGCAATGCCTGCTGTACCGCATGGCCCGTGCCGAGCTGCGGTTCCTGGCGGACGAATTCGACGGCAGCGCCCGCGAATGCGGCCGGCACCGCTTCACCGCCGTAGCCGTAGATGACGATCGTGCCATTGGCGTGCAGCGCGCTTGCCCGCTCGAGCACATGACCCAGCATCGGCTTGCCGCCGATCGCGTGCAAGACCTTGGGTAGTCCGGAGTGCATGCGCGTACCCTTGCCGGCGGCAAGGATGACGATGTTGAGGGGGGCTTTTTTCACGGGCAAACGCGACGATGACGTCAGGAATTATCGCACAAGCCCCCGGAAGGGTTGCAGCAGATAGGGACATTGCCTGCAGCGGCGTGCTTCATCGGGAAGCAGGACCGGCAGAGACCCACTCCAGCAATGCGTCCTGTACCGGTTGCGCGTTTCGCGCCCCCGCGTGGTTGATGATCAGCACCACGGCCAGCATCCGCCCGCGCGCATCGAGGGTGTAGCCGGCGATGGCGCGTACACCCGCGATGTAGCCTGTCTTCATATGCGCCTGTCCGGAGAGCGGCGCGGATTCCCAGGTGGCGAACAGTTTCGCGGTTACAGGAAGTTCGGCTCCCCGCGCATTGCCCGACCACTCGCCTCCGACTTGCCGCCAGACCTGGCGGAACAGTGCCTGAGCGTAGTCGTTGGCCGGAAGCAGGCTGTAATAGCGAAACTTCTCGCCGCACCCCGAGGGGAACACGCCGGAAAACGTCAGCGTATAGCCATTGATTGCGGGCTTCTCGGGCCAGACATCGCAGTTTCCCGAACCGAGTCGAAGGGTATTAATGACCAGCAACTGCGGCAGGCCCGGTTCGCTGAAGATGCCGACCGTCTGCGTCTTTTCGTCCGGCATGAATTGCAACCGGAATGTCTTGATAGTTGATCAGCAGCGCATCGGCGCCGACGTTGTAAGGCCGCGAGGGCTCGTTGTCGAATAGAGCAGGATCGTGTTCGTCGGTGGCGAAAAAACTGCGGTCGAGCAGCAGGTCGCCGCCGATCTCTCGCAGTCCGCGGCTGCGCAGGTCGCGCAGGAACAACCAGAGGGTCTCCATGCTGAATTTAGGATCGCCGTATCCTTTCAACACCAGATTGCCATCCAGGCGGTCACCCGAGAGCGCGCCATCCAGCCAGGCTTCGGTCTTCCAGGTATGAGCCGGCCCGAGCAATTCGAGCGCCGCGAAGGTGGTGAGCAGCTTCATGGCCGAGGCCGGATTGAGCGGGCGGTCCGCGCCGAAAGACAGCACTTCGCGGTCACCGGTGAGATCGTGGACGTAGACGCCCACTTCGCTTTCGGGAATGCCGGCCTGCGCCAGCGCGACGGCTATGTTCTCCGGCAAACGGTCGGGCGCGGTCGCGCATGCGCTCGCCGGCAGCGCCGCGAGCAACAAGAGCAGGATCCGGGCGGACAATGACGTCACCATGGTCCTGTCGGGCAGCGGCGCGATCGGCATTGCCTCATGCCAGGCTGTCCAGGATCCCGTAGGTCCCGTCGACGAGCATGTTCATCTGTTCTTCGTCGATGACATACGGCGGCATGAAATAGACGGTATTGCCCAGCGGGCGCAGCAACAATCCCCGTTCGAGCGCCGCGCCATAGAATTTGCGTGGGAACAAAGCATCCTGCGTTTCGACATCGAACGCCCAGATCATGCCCGTATTGCGGAACGCGCGTACAAGAGGATGCCCGACGATTTTTTTGCACAGCGCAGAAATTTGCGCGGATTTCACCCGGTTCGCGGCGATTACGTCGTCCTGCTCGAAAATATCCAGCACGGCCAGCGCGGCACGGCAGGCCAGCGCATTGCCGGTATAGGAATGCGAATGCAGGAAGCCGCGCGTCATTTCATCGCCATAGAATGCACGGTAGATTTCCTCGCTGGTCATCGTCACCGAAAGCGGCAGGTAACCGCCAGTGATGCCCTTGGACAGACAAAGGAAATCGGGACGAATGCCGGCCTGCTCGCAAGCCAGGAAGCTGCCGGTACGCCCGAACCCGACCGCGATTTCATCCGCGATGAGATGCACGCCGTAGCGGTCGCACAGCGCGCGTGCTTCCTGAAGAAAGCGCGGGTGGTACATTGCCATGGCGCCCGCCGCCTGAACCAGCGGCTCCACGATCAGGGCCGCAGTCTGCGCATGCCGCTCGGCGAGATAGGCCTCGAGCGCGCCTGCCGAGCGAAGGGCTACATCTTCCGCGCTTTCCCCGGGACCTGCATTGCGCCAGTCCGGCGATGGAAGCTGCGTGCTCTGCCCCAACAGCACCGCGTAAGTATTCCGGAACAACGGAACGTCGGTCACCGACAACGCCCCCAGCGTTTCGCCGTGATAGCCATTCTTGAGGCTGACGAATCCGGTTTTCCCGGGCTGCCCGACATTCTTCCAATAGTGGAAACTCATCTTCAGCGCAATCTCGATTGCAGAGGCGCCGTCGCTGGCGAAGAAGCAGTGCGACAGCCCGGTCAACGTCGACAACCGTTCTGATAACTGCACGACGGGCTCGTGAGTGAATCCCGCCAAGATCACATGTTCCAGCTTGCCCAGCTGATCGATCAGCGCGGCATTGATGCGCGGGTTGGCGTGCCCGAAAAGATTGACCCACCAGGAACTGATCGCATCGAGGTAGCGCTTGCCGTCGAAGTCAATCAGCCACACACCGTCGCCGCGCGCGACAGGCACCAGCGGCAATTGCTCGTGATGCTTCATTTGCGTGCAGGGATGCCATACGGAGCGCAGGCTGCGGGAGAGTAAATCCTGGTTGCGCGAAAAATCTGGAATCATTGAAGGTGAAATGCGAAAACAAGGCGGCTGGACATCGCGCGCAGTAAGACATTATTTCGGCGGTGAATCAAGCTTGAGTACTGGCGCGCCGCGGCACTGGCTGCCAGGCTATCAGGCATCGTTGATGCTTTGCTTTTTTGCGAGTACCCCCAGTCCCGTGCAAAGGAGTCCTGCATGAATTTGCTGGAGACCATCACCGAACGCATCGCAACCAAACCGCTGCCTTTGGTGGCGATTACGGTCGCCGCCGTCCCCTGTCCCGATACGCCCGTAATCTTGACGCTGCACTGGCATGGCTTCGTCGAGGAAAAAATTGTCGCACTCGAAGAGGCGCAAACCGTGGCTTACACGCCAATTCCGAGTTCCGCCCTGCAGGTCAATCACCGTTGGAGCGAGCTGGCGACGCTGGATCGGGCGGCAATGGAGGCGGGCTGGGAACTCGGTGCATGGGATGTCGCCCGTGCCGAGCGCGCAGCATGCACGCGCCCGGGTGCGCAATCCGGCGAAGCCCTGGAATGTTTGCAGGCCTTCGGTTCGTTTCCTTACGGCGTGAATGATATCCAGGCTGTGATAACGGAAGCGCCCGATGCCGAGGATCTGGTCCATCTTGCCGCCCGCCAGGGCTACTTGATGTGGATGTTCCGTCCGGTCTATCGCGGTATCTGGGCAGAATTTGCCGATGACGCGACCCTGTGCGCCGATGGCAAGCGCAATCCGCCCTGCCCGATAGTACCGATGCCTCCGGTTGGCCGTGGTCTGAAAAAAACGGTATACCGCTTCGGGGTGCCCTCAGCCGCACTCGCAAACTGAGTTCCGACACTTCTGCCAGGGTCAGTTTAGAGCGGGAACGCAGCATTCCTGATTTGTAAGCGCCCGCTTACATCCTGTTTGACCTGATCCGGACTTCGACAACAATCAAAGCCCTTGAATTCGGGGTTCTAAGCCCTTACTATTAGCACTCACAAGCATTGAGTGCCAAAGAGAGCGTTCGCTCTCTATACCGTTCATAACAAGGAGAGTCGAAATGAAAATCCGTCCTTTGCACGACCGCGTAATCGTTAAGCGCCTCGAGGAAGAGCGCAAGACCGCATCCGGCATCGTGATTCCCGATACCGCCGCCGAGAAGCCGGATCAAGGCGAAGTGATTGCAGTTGGTAATGGCAAGGTGCTCGAAGACGGCAAGGTCCGTCCGCTGGACGTCAAGAAGGGTGACAAGATCCTGTTCGGCAAATATTCCGGCCAGACCGTCAAGGTCCATGGCGAAGAACTGCTCGTGATGCGTGAAGAAGACATCATGGGCGTCGTCGAAGCAGCCTAAGTCAAAACCCAAGTCCCACCCCAATTTCAGGAGCAAATACTCATGGCAGCAAAAGAAGTCAAATTCCACGACTCCGCCCGTGCCCGCATCGTGGCCGGAGTCAACATCCTGGCCGACGCGGTCAAGGTAACTCTTGGCCCGAAGGGCCGCAATGTTGTGCTCGAGCGCTCGTTCGGCGCGCCTACTATCACCAAGGACGGCGTGTCGGTCGCCAAGGAAATCGAACTGAAGGACAAGTTCGAGAACATGGGCGCACAGATGGTCAAGGAAGTCGCTTCCAAGACCTCCGATGTTGCCGGTGACGGCACTACCACCGCAACCGTACTGGCCCAGGCGATCGTGCAGGAAGGCATGAAGTTCGTTGCCGCCGGCATGAACCCGATGGACCTGAAGCGCGGCATCGACAAGGCCGTCATAGCCGTCGTCGAAGAACTCAAGAAAATTTCCAAGCCCTGCACCACCGGCAAGGAAATCGCCCAGGTCGGCTCGATTTCCGCCAACTCCGACGCCGTGATCGGCCAGAAGATCGCCGAAGCCATGGAAAAAGTCGGCAAGGAAGGCGTCATTACCGTGGAGGATGGTTCGGGCCTGGAAGACGAACTGGAAGTCGTGGAAGGCATGCAGTTTGATCGCGGTTACCTGTCCCCGTACTTCATCAACAACCCGGACCGCCAGATATCGATGCTGGAAAATCCCTACGTGCTGCTGCACGACAAGAAGGTCTCGAACATTCGCGAACTGCTGCCGATTCTGGAGCAGGTTGCAAAGGCCGGCCGTCCATTGCTGATCGTCGCTGAAGATGTCGACGGCGAAGCACTGGCAACCCTCGTGGTCAACAACATTCGCGGCATCCTCAAGACCTGCGCAGTGAAGGCACCGGGCTTCGGCGATCGCCGCAAGGCCATGCTGGAAGACATCGCCATCCTGACCGGCGGCACGGTCATCGCGGAAGAAGTCGGCCTGTCGCTCGAGAAGGCCACGCTGAAGGAACTGGGCCAGGCCAAGCGCATCGAGATCGGCAAGGAAGAGACCACCCTCATCGACGGCGCCGGCGACGGCAAGACCATCGAAGGCAGGGTCAAGTCGATTCGCAAGCAGATCGACGAAGCCACCAGCGATTACGATAAGGAAAAGCTGCAGGAGCGTGTCGCCAAGCTGGCCGGTGGCGTTGCACTGATCAAAGTGGGCGCTGCGACCGAAGTCGAATTGAAGGAAAAGAAGGCCCGTGTGGAAGATGCGCTGCACGCCACGCGTGCTGCAGTCGAGGAAGGCATCGTCGCGGGCGGTGGTGTTGCCTTGATTCGGGCGCGTAGCGCGATTACCAAGCTCAAGGGCGCTAACGCCGATCAGGACGCAGGCATCAAGATCGTCATCCGTGCGCTGGAAGAGCCGCTGCGCTGGATTGTCGCCAACGCTGGCGACGAGCCTTCCGTTGTTCTCAATAAGGTTGTCGAAGGCAAGGGCAATTTCGGCTACAACGCCGCCACGAGTGAGTACGGCGACATGGTGGAAATGGGCGTGCTCGACCCCACCAAGGTCACCCGCTACGCGCTGCAGAATGCGGCGTCGGTTGCCGGCCTGATCCTGACCACGGCGGCGATGGTTGCCGAAGCGCCGAAGGATGATCATTCCCACGGTGGCGGTGGCGGCATGGGCGGAATGGGTGGCATGGGCGGTATGGACATGTAAGAGCTTCACCCGCTCTCGGACTGCGAAAAGCCCCGTTTCGGCGGGGCTTTTCTTTTGGGGTAAGGCTGACCGGGCAATGCCTGCGCCTTGCCGCCCGTTTGGGTTTGCTGCAACTGCGGCGAAGCATGACATTGACAATCGCCCCGGCGCGGCAATTAAACTGTCGGTCACACTGCGCCGGCACCCGACTGCCGCAGCACAATCACACGGGAGGAGATAACATGGCCGGAGCCGCTACCAGCATTCACGACAAGAACCACCCGGATTTCAAGCCGGAGGAAAAGAAAGTCATCTTCGCCTCTTCGCTGGGAACCGTTTTCGAGTGGTACGACTTTTATCTCTACGCAGTTCTGGCGCCGTTCTTTGCGGCACTGTTTTTTCCGCCAGGCAACCAGACTGCGGCCTTGCTATCGGCCTTTGCAACTTATGCGGCCGGGTTTCTGGTCAGGCCATTCGGCGCGCTGGTTTTCGGACGGATCGGCGATCTGGTCGGTCGCAAATACACATTCCTGATCACCATCGTCGTCATGGGCGGCTCGACCTTTGCGGTCGGCCTGCTGCCGACGTTCGAGATGATTGGCTGGTGGGCGCCGGTTCTCCTGGTCTCGCTGCGGCTGCTGCAGGGGCTGGCCCTGGGCGGCGAGTATGGAGGTGCTGCAACTTACGTTGCGGAACATGCACCCAATCATCGTAGAGGCTACGACACCGCGTGGATCCAGACTACCGCAACAATCGGCCTGTTCCTTGCGCTGGTCGTCATCTACCTCTGCCGCAACAATATGGATGTCGAGATGTTCAAAACCTGGGGATGGAGAATTCCATTCTGGGTTTCCGTGATCCTGCTGGCTTTCTCGGTGTACATCCGGCTCAAGCTTGAGGAATCGCCGGTGTTCAAGAAAATGAAGGAAGAGGGCAAGGGCTCGAAGTCGCCCCTTACCGACAGCTTCCTGCGCTACCCGAACAACAAGTTCGTACTGCTTGCGCTGCTTGGCGCCACGGCCGGCCAGGGCGTGGTCTGGTACACGGGCCAGTTCTACGCGCTGTTCTTCATGCTCATCACGCTAAAGCTGGACTACGTCACCACTTACATGCTGATCGGCGGTTCCCTGCTGATCGGCACGCCTGGCTTCATTTTCTTCGGCTGGCTGTCAGACAGGATCGGCCGCCTGAAGATCATCATGGCGGGATGCCTGATCGCCGCGCTGACCTACTTCCCACTGTTCCACGGGCTCACGCACTACGTCAATCCGGCTCTTGAGCAGTATCAGCAGAACGTCAAGATCACGGTCGCGGCTACCGATTGCCAGTTCCACATATTCGTCGGTCCATGGAGCAAGTTCAGCGATTGCGACCGCGCCAAGGACTTCCTTACCAAGCAGGGCATATCGTTCACGTCGCTGCCCGCAATCGAGGGCAAGTCGGTGGTCACCACGATCGGCGATGTCCAGATCGAGGGCTGGGATGATAAGAAATTCAGCGAGGGGCTGAAGGCATCGGGCTATCCCGGGCCGGCCGATAAAACCAAGGTCAACTACGGGATGACCCTATTGATCCTGGTCATCATGGTGATTTACGTCACGATGGTGTACGGCCCGATCGCGGCATTTCTGGTCGAATTGTTTCCGACCCGGATCCGCTATACGTCCATGTCTCTGCCCTATCACATCGGCAACGGCTGGTTCGGGGGCATGCTGCCGCTCACGGCCACGGCCATGGTGGCCGCCACCGGCGACATCTACTATGGGCTCTGGTATCCGATCGTGATCGCCGTCATGACACTGATCATCGGTACCCTGTTCCTCAAAGAGACCAAGGATCGGGACATCCATCAGGACTGAAGTCGCCTTCGATGTTTGCCCGCGAAAGGCCCGCTCCGGCGGGCCTTTCGGCTATTGGCGCCCGGGCTTTTCGGGTAGAATGCCGCGCTTTCGCGAGCGATGGTCCTGATCGCGGCGAGACGGCCAAATAGCTCAGTCGGTAGAGCAGAGGACTGCAAACAAGCGGCTTCATCGCTTGTTTCAGTGAAGGCTAACCTTTCACGCCAGTGCAAGGTTATGCCGGAGCTAAAATCCTTGTGTCGGTCGCCGTAAGGTTGAGGTAGTAGAATCCGATTCCCCATCGGATGACGGTTGTAAACGGGGCCAAGTAGCTCAGTCGGTAGAGCAGAGGACTGAAAATCCTTGTGTCGGTGGTTCGATTCCGCCCTTGGCCACCAACTCGCATTTGCATTAGTAGTAACATAGTAGTAACCGACGCCCCTGACGCCCCTGGATTTTGCGCCCAGCCGGCCCACGAAGTCGGCAGAAAATCACGCGATATTCCCTAGCCAACGGACCATTCTCTTGGCATAATCTATTCAGTAAACGGCTTTCCTCATCTTGTTGCACGGCATTTTATTCGGGAGAACTGCATGAAAAAGCTGGCGTTGGGTTTGTTGATCGTGGCCTTGAGCTCCTCGGGCGCCTTCGCCCAGGATAATGAAAAGGCGGCGGGTGGGGCCGCGGCCGGGGCGGGCAGTGCGGTGGGCGAGCAGGTGATCGCCAACGACGTCATATTGATCATTGCAGGCGTCGCAGCGGGCGCAGCGGTCATCGCCGGCAGCCACGCCAAATCCACGACGAGTCACTAAGGCGTACCCCGACCGGACCTCTTCCCGGTAGGGCGTTCAGGCCGGACTCACTTGCCGCCAGGCGAAGTGAGCCCGGCTTTTCTTTGCCTGCAATTCGGCGATCGACCCGCGCGCACGATCGAGCCGGTCGCGCCTATCGCGAGGGGCCGAAAGACAATCGACGCGAGCGGACTGAAAAATCGAACCAAGGCGCGCAGACCTCCCGATCCGTCATAATATTTCAGGCGCACGTTTTCCCCGTAATCGCGGCTCGGGGCGCTTAGATCCATAGAGGCGAACACAATAATTAGAATGAAGGTTCGGTCTCTTATTTTTCTCTGTGCGCTGTGGGGGGGGTCGTTGTCCGCGCACGCGGAGTCCAACCTCGCCGGCCAGACCGACCTGATCAACATGCCCGATGCGCGCATCGATCCGGACGGCACCTGGAGCACCGGCTACAGCTATGCCTATCCGTACGCGACCATCTGGACGAGTCTCACGGCCTTGCCGCGTGTGGAGGCCTCGCTGCGCTATACCGCGATCCGGGGCGTGCCGGGATTCATCGATCCCGTCCGCGCCGGCACGTACGGGGACTTCAAGGATAAATCCTTTGACGTCAAATTCC
>JAYVMZ010000307.1:0-9507 GCA_043758735.1 Betaproteobacteria bacterium | reverse complement strand
AAATCAACAACCCCGCCCCAAGGGGCGGGGTATGAAGTCAGAACTTCTGTCTAACGTTCGCGGCAAGCCGCGGGGAATTAGACCCCGAGAGATTAAACTTTCCGCGCCAGACTGAGAGCCCCATGTGGGAGAACTCGAGGCTCGGGTAGGTGTGCGGCGGGTCGATGGTGTAGTTGTCGGGCGCAGCGATCACGGGTAACGATGCGCCAGCCATAAGGGCGGCGAGGAGGCATTTCTTGAATGACATGGATTTTCTCCTGAACGAATACTGTGAATGAGAGCCGGCGCTATGGCTTCGGCGCCGCTTCCACTGCCGCTTTCATGTCCACCAAGCCTTTCTCGAATTCACCACCGACCATTTTGTCCATGTTCATGACAAGGTGCAGCGCCTTGGCGAAGAAATTATTGTTGCCTTGCATGGCCCACGTCACATTGGTCCGCTCGCCTTCCGGCTTGAACGTGAACTCCGCGGTGTTGGTGGCAGAAAACGGTTTCATGAATTCGAGCTTGAGGCGGACCAGCTTGCCCGGCCGGCTTTCGGTAATCGTCAGGCGGCCTTCGCCGACTTCGTTGTTGCCCGCCCACGAGTACGACGCTCCGGGCCCGGCGGGCGGACCGGAAAAAGTCAGCTTCATCGCCGGATCCTTTTTCTGCCAGGGATTCCAGGCTTCCCATTTTTGCAGGTCATTGACCTGGGCGAATACTGCGGCGGCGGGGGCTGACACGGTGGCACTGCGCGTGACGCGGAAATCGTCGGGCTGCATCGCCACGGTGACGGCGACCACGGCGATGATTACGGCGAGGCCGATGAGGATGAATTTGAGCATGTTTTTCTCCTGGTGACCTATTGCACGATGACCATCCACGACACGCCGAAGCGGTCGGTGACCATGCCGAAACGGGAAGAGAAAAACGTCTTCGCCATCGGCATCCGTACCTGGCCGCCATCGCTGAGTGCAGCGAACAACCGTTCGGTCTCGGGTTCATTTTTGACCGAGATGGTCAGGGAAAACCCCTGGAAACTCGGTATGCCCTGGCACTCGCCGTCGAAGGCCATCACCTCGGTCTCACCGATGCGAAAGCTCGAATGCATGACCTTGTTTTCCGCGCCCGCCGGAATCATCCCCGGCGGATGGGGTTCGGGGGCCTCCCTGAAGCGCAGCATCGCCGTCACTTCGGCGCCAAGCTTTTTGCGGTAGAACTCGATGGCCTCTTCGTAGCGGCCGTCGAAGAACAGATAGGGTTGGACCAGCATGGCAATTCCTTTCAGTATCTTGCTGAGGGTTGTCGGTTGGTGTGCTACCGCTTTGCGGTTTGCGCGCGTATGCGTTCTTCCTGCTCGCGCAATTCCGGCGTGAACTCCGCGCCGAAGTCGTCCGCTTCGAATATCTGGCGAATTTCTATTTCGGACTCCGCGCCCGGAAACGGATTCGGAGCGCGCTTGACCCATTCGATGGCTTCTTCTTTTGACTTTACCTGGAAGATCCAGAAACTCGCGACGAGATCCTTGGTGCCGGGAAAAGGCCCGTTGATCACAGTCCGCGTCGCGCCGGAGAACCTGACGCGCGCACCTTTCGAGCTCGGATGCAGGCCTTCGCCCGATACCATCACGCCGGCCGTGGCCAGTTCTTCGTTGTACTTTCCCATCTCGGTGAGGAGTTTCTCGTCCGGCATCGCGCCGGCCTCGGAATTCTTGTCTGCCTTGACTATGATCATGAATCGCATTTGTCGTCTCCTCACGATTTGAATGACGGCACCGCAAGAGGTCTCATCCGTGCCGCAAACACCTGCTACTTCTTCTTGCGGCCGGCGGGCTTTTCCTTCTTCTTTTCCTTGGCCTGAATTTCGCGCAGATAGACATCCAGCCGGTCGAAGCTCTCTTCCCAGAACTTGCGATAGCGCTCCACCCAATTGGAGATTTCCTTCAGCGGCGCCGCCTCGAGCCGGCACGGGCGCCACTGCGCATCGCGTCCGCGCGAGATCAGGCCCGCGGACTCCAGCACCTTGAGATGCTTTGACACCGCCGGAAGGCTCATCTCGAAAGGCTCCGCCAGGTCGTTGACCGATTTCTCCCCTGAAGCGAGGCGGGCCAGGATTGCGCGGCGGGTGGGATCGGCAAGGGCCGCAAAGGTGCTGCTGAGGCGGTCTGGGGTCATGCTTTGAACTTCACGCTCCTGTTATTTAACCGATAGGTTAAATATACCAGAGCAAAAAACGTTGTCAAGCGTCCGGTTCCTGATACGGTTGAGTAGATGCCCATCACTGTCCACGGATCACCGATCACTTTCCCGGGGCTACTTTCCACAATCCCATCATGCGGCCCTCGGGATCGGTGAACAGCGAGAAGGAGCCCATGCCGGGCACCGCCCGCTTCTCGACATGGATGTTTCCGCCGGCTGCCACCACTTTTTTGCGGTACGTGTCGAGGTCGTCCACACTGATTAAAAATGCGCAGGTCGATCCGGTAGCGCCGGCTTCAATTTTTCTCCTGCATGAAGCGGTCGAGCTTGGAGAGCGCGCCGGTCCAGCCGTATTCATGCCGATCGCGGGCTGCGACATCGAAGAACTGTTCGTGCAGCATGTTGAACTCCGTGTTGTCGCCCGACGCGTGAAAAGTAAGGGTGACCAGCGATTCGCGCTCCGGCGTGCTTTTCCACGCCCAGGTGAAAACGAGTTTGTGCGGCCGCCGTACTTCCCGGTAGGCGCCGCTGACGTCGTGTTCTTCACCGTCGAGCGTGTAGAAGACGATGTGGAAACGGCCGCCGACGCGGACATCCGTTTGCGCAACAACGACCTCTCCCTCATCCGGTCCGAACCAGCGCTTGAGCCCTTGGGGCTCGGTCCATGCTCTCCAGACTTGTTCCGGCGGGGCCGGAAAGACGCGGGTCAGGGAAAGCGCCGACTTTTCCGTAATTTCGCTGGTTATGGATTTGCGTTCCTCGCTTGATGGAACTTGCTGAAAGCGCGCAGTTTACCCATTGCGACAGACGTAAAGCAGCATAGCTAGGGCGTGGGCGCGCGTATCTGGCGCCAGGCAGCGAACGGCGCTATGGCGACCATGGATTATTACTCAGGGGCGACTTCGGGCAAATACGGCGGACGTCCAAATATGCAGGGGCGCCGCCGGAATTTCATTCAAAGGCCCGGCGCTAGTGGCGCGATTCGGCTTCGCGAATGACTTCGCCTTCGATGATTCGTCCACCTGGCGGACGTTCACGCAACTGCCGGCGCAGGGCCCGCGTTTTCCACCAAAGGTAAATTCCGCCCGCTAGTGCAACGGTGGCGACCGCAGCAAAGATCACAAGCGAGAACATGAATGCCACGACCAGCACTGCCGCGCTTGCCACGGCTGTCAGCAGCCTGCCGAGTAAACCCGCGGCCGGGGCGCGCAAGCGCTGACCGTTTCCGCCAAGCCTGAATTGTCCGCCGTTTGTAATCATTTGTTTCCGTTGTAATGAATGAAGGAACTCATTTTGATATTGGGGATAGCGCAAGGCTTCTCAAGAGCAAATCTTGCAGGAAAGAGCAAAAAGGCGCGCTCTACTTCTTGAACGCCTCGGTATAGCGTTCCGGGACGAATCCGACCAGCAGCGCTTTGTCATTCTCCAGCACCGGGCGCTTGATAAGGCTCGGATGCTCACTCATGAGCTTCAACGCCTTGGCCTCGTCGACATGTGCCTGCTGCGTCGGTGACAGCTTGCGCCATGTGGTGCCGCGCGTATTCAGAAGCGCTTCCCAGCCGACCTGATTCGCCCAGGCCTTCAGACGCGCGACTTCGATGCCGGCCACTTTGTAATCATGAAACTCGTAGGAAACACCATGCGTGTCCAGCCATGAAAAGGCTTTCTTCATGGTGTCGCAGTTCTTAATGCCGTAGATCGTTGTCACTGGGCGAGGCGAGAGGCGATAGGAGTGAGCCGAAAGAGCAGGGCGGATTGACGATACGCAAAGCCTTGAGATTTGGGGGCAGGGCAAGAGATATTAAGTCTCTAAGCCTTTTGACCCTCACGCCTCTTGCCTCACTTACAACGTAAAAATCTTGCCCGGATTCAGAATGTTCAGCGGATCGAGGGCCTTCTTGATCTGCCGCATCACGCTGACCGCTTCGCCGTGCTCGGCCGTCAGGAATTTCATTTTGCCCAGGCCGATGCCGTGCTCGCCGGTGCAAGTGCCGTCCATCGCCAGCGCGCGCATGACCAAGCGGTCGTTCAGGCGCTCGGCTTCTTCGAGTTCCTTCGGGTCGTCGCGGTTGATCAGGAAACCGAGGTGAAAATTGCCGTCGCCGACGTGGCCGACCAGCGGGGCGATCAGGAAGCTCGCCTTCAGGTCTTTCTTGGTCTCCATGATGCATTCGGTCAGCCTGGAAATCGGTACGCAGACATCGGTCGCCCAGATTTCGCAGCCCGGGCGCAATGCTTTGTTGGCGTAGGTCACGTCGTGACGCGCCGTCCACAGCGCATTGCGCTCCTCGGTCTTCGTTGCCCACTTGAATTCGCCGCCGCCATGCTCCGCCGCGATCGCCTGCACCATTTCCGCCTGTTCCTTGACGCCGGCATCGGTGCCGTGGAATTCGACGAACAGCGTGTCCTTGACCGGGTAGCTCAGCTTTGAGAATTTGTTCACCGAGTCCATCTGCACGTCGTCGAGCAACTCGATGCGTGCGACCGGAATGCCCAGCTGGATGGTCTGGATGACGGCGTTGACCGCGCCCTCGATGCTGTCGAATGAACACACTGCGGCGGCCATGGCTTCGGGAATGCCGTACAGACGCAATGTGACCTCTGTGATGATGCCGAGCGTGCCTTCCGAGCCGACAAACAAACGCGTCAGGTCGTAGCCGGCGGAAGATTTTCGCGAGCGGCGCGAGGTGCGGATGATGCGACCGTCGGCCAGCACCACGGTCAGCGCCAGGACGTTTTCACGCATCGTGCCGTAGCGCACGGCGTTTGTGCCCGACGCGCGTGTCGCAGCCATGCCGCCCAGGGATGCGTCCGCGCCCGGATCGATCGGGAAGAACAGGCCCTGGTCGCGGATGAACGCGTTCAATTCTTTGCGCGTTACGCGTGCCTGCACAGTGACGTCGAGATCTTCCGCGCTGACGCGCAGCACCTTGTTCATGTTGGCAAGGTCGACGACGACGCCACCATGATGCGGGATGACGTTGCCTTCCAGGGAGGTTCCCGTTCCATAGGCGACGACCGGAGTCTTGTGCGCAGCGCAGACGCGCACGATTTCGGCGACTTCTTCCGTCGTATTCGGGAACACGACGGCATCGGGCCGGTGCGGGTGGTGCCACGACTCGTCCTTGCTGTGGTGGTCGCGCACGCCGGTGCTGGTGGAAAGGCGTTCGCCGAATCGGGCGCGCAATTCGTCGATCGCAGTCTGGTGTTTTTCTGCCGGCATGTTCATGGGTTCATCCTCTCTATGCGCGGCGCTCGAAACGCCTGCGTCCGGTATCTTTTGGCGAGTGGTTGGCCGGATCCCGCTTTGCCCCAAGTACCGGTCACCAATCACCCTTCACGGGCATTTTACGCCAGCAAGTACTTTTTGACCGCGTCCTCGTTCCAGGTCATCCCAACCCCTGGAACATCCGGGATCACCACCTGGCCGTTTTTTACCTCGAATGGCTGCTGCAAGATGGAATTAGCCCAGTCCATGTACTCCAACCAGTGGCAGGTCGGCGTCACCGCCAGCAGGTGGGCGCTGAATTCCGGGAACAGGTGGCTGGACATATCGAGATTGTGAGCGTGCGCGAGCGCCGCCGCACGCAGCCAGCCTGTTACGCCGCCGATGCGCTGCACATCCGGCATATAGTATTCGGCGGCCTTGGCGTCGATGGCCTTCTGGAATTCGAACGTGTTCAGCAGGTTTTCGCCGATCTGGATCGGTGTCTTCACTTCCGCGGCGATCTTCGCGCAGCCGGCGTAGTTGTCGTGGCGGACCGGCTCCTCGATCCAGTACAGACCCTCGTCGTCCAGTGCCCTGCCGCGATAAACGGCTTCGTTGACCGTCAGGCTCTGGTTGAAGTCGGTCATCAACAGGATGTCGTCGCCGATGCGCTTCTTGACGTTGCGCACGGCGGCAAGGTCGTCCTTGAAATTCGGCCGGCCGATGCGCAGCTTCAGCGCGCCGTGGTTGCCTTCCGCAAGCAGTTGCGATGCTTCGTCCGCGAGCAGAGCCGGATCCTTGATCCACAATCCGCAACTGTTGTACGCCCGCACCGGCCTGACCTCACCGCCGAGTGCGCGCACCAGCGGCACACCTAATCCCTTTGCAAATGCATCCCACGCCGCCATGTCGATGCCTGCGATGACCTGGCCGGCAATGCCATGCGAATCCTGCAGGGTCATGCGCTTGCGCAGCTTTGCCTCGATTTCGAATGGAACGACCGCGTCGCCGTTGATCATCTCCGCCATCGCCTCGACCATCGCCACCGTCGGCTTGAGCATGCTGCGCATGAACGCAAACACATAACTGCTGCCGGTGACGCCCTCGTTGGTTTCAATGTCGATCAGCACCAGCGCGGCATTCGGAATCTCGCCCGAGGCCGAACGCGGCGGCCGCTTCAGCGGCGCCTGCACAGCTCGCGCACGGATGTTTTTTATTTTGAGTTTCATATTAATTCGATCTCCTAATCAGTGAACCACAGAGGCACAGAGGACACAGAGAAAAATACGCTGCCTTGGACTAAACCACAGGAAATTGCCAACCAGGTGCACAATCATCGTCACTGCAATGTATCCGTCCAGTTTTCTTTTTCGTATTCTCTGTGTCCTCTGTGCCTCTGTGGTGAAAATGGTCTAGATTTGAGCTTCGGCAGGGCGGCCGTTGGCGTAAAGTTTCAGAGCGGCGTAGACGAACTGGTTGGCCGGTGTGGGGATGCCGAGTTCCTTGCCGAATTTCGCGACCATGCCGGACAGCCAGGGCAGTTCGAGGCGGTTGCCGCGGCGCAGGTCGCCGCACATCGATGCCACCATCGCGGCCGGATAGGTATCGACCTTGGACATCTGGTCGGCGACGAGGTCGGCATCGAACTTCACGCCCTTGGCCTTGCCGATCGCCACGACCTCTTCCATGACCTGTTGCATCAACGCTCGCGTATCGGGATCGGCGCGCAACGGGCCGACCGGCATGCGCGTCAGCGAAGTCAGCGCCGAAAGCGTGACCAGGCGCACGTATTTTTCCCAGATCGCCTTGTTGATATCGCTGACAAGTTCGGCCTGCACGTTCGCTATCTTGCAGGCCACTTGCAATGCCTGCGATCGCGGGGATGGTTTGCCGTCGAGTTCGCCGAAGAAAAGATTCGCCATGTTGCCGTTGTGTCGAATGACGCCGGGCTCTTCGATCAGGGCAGCGATGTTCGACACCCCGCCCATGACATGCTCTTTGCCGAGGATCGGCAACAGCGTATCCACCGCGACCACGCCGTTCTGAAAAGAGACGGCAACGGTGTTCGGGCCGATCAACGGTTTGGCCGCCGTGGCCGCTTGTTCTGTGCCCCACAATTTGACGGCGATCATGACCACGTCGACCGGTCCGATGACCGTCGTGTCGCCGGTGGCCTTCACTTCTGGCAGATGCAGATCGCCGAGCGCGCTGAGGACCTTCAACCCATTTTTTTGCATGGCTTCGAGGTGTGCGCCGCGCGCCACGAAAGTCACGTCCTGCCCGCTGGCCGCGAGACGCGCGCCGAAATAGCCGCCGACGCCGCCGCTGCCGATGATGGCAATCTTCATTTGTCCGTTTTCCCGTCTGGAGTGCATGAAAGGACCGACATGTTAGTCGGTCACACCGGATTTTTGAATCCGCGCGTTGCTGCAAGGCGGCCGCACGGCATAAAATTCAAGTGTCCTCATTGCACCCCGATCGAGGTTTTGCATGAACCGTCCCGAAAAGCTCCCGGCCAGCGTCAGTCCGCCTATCGCGTCGCGCATGGAAGGCATCGAGCCGTTCCATGTTGTGGTACTGATCAATCGTGCCAAAGAGTTGGAAGCGCAGGGGAGGTCGATTTCCAATATGGTGGTGGGCGAACCCGATGCACCGACACCGCCGCTGATTGCGGCAGCGGGCATTCGCGCCATCGAAGCCGGTCGCATCAGCTATACGTCGTCGCTGGGCATCGCGGAGCTGCGCGACAAAATTGCCGCCTGGTACTACACGCGCTATGGCGTGGAGGTTCCGCGCTCGCGTGTAATCGTAACGACGGGTTCGTCGGGCGCGTTGTTGCTGACCATGGGCGCGTTGTTGTCCCCCGGGGACCAGGTGCTGATGGCCGATCCCGGTTACCCGTGCAACCGGCACTTCGTGCGCACCATGGAAGGCGAAGCGGTGGGCATTCCAGTGGGCGCGGATACGGCGTATCAACTCACCGCGGCGCTGGTGGAAAAGCATTGGACACCCAAAACCGCTGCGGTATTGATCGCCTCGCCGTCGAATCCAACCGGTACGTTGATCGATCACGGCGAACTGCAGCGCATTCATGCCGTGGTCAGGGCACGCGGCGGCGTGCTGATCGTCGATGAAATCTATCACGGCCTTACATACGGCAAGCGCGATCGCAGCGCGCTGGAGTTCGCCGACGACATCTTCATTATCAACAGCTTCTCCAAGTATTTCGGCATGACCGGATGGCGGCTGGGCTGGATGATTGCGCCCGAGCAATACATCGCGCCGATCGACAAACTGGCGCAAAACCTGTTCATTTCTCCCTCGGATTTAGCGCAACAAGCCGCCCTCGCCGCATTTGATCCGGCTACGGTCGCGTTGCTGGAAAAACGGCGCGACGCATTCCGCGAACAGCGCGACTTCCTGCTGCCGGAACTGCGCAGCCTGGGGTTCGACATCCCGGTCACCCCGGAAGGCGCCTTCTATATCTATGCGAACTGCGAGCGGCTCACGTCGGACAGCTATGCTTTCTGCTGGGACGTGCTGGAAAAAGTCGGTGTCGCTATTGCGCCCGGGCTCGATTTCGGCAACCATCTTTCCAAACAGCATGTGCGCTTCTCGTATCCGAAGTCGATCCCAGTTTTGCAAGAAGGTATCGAGCGGTTGCGGAAGTATCTCGGCAAGTGAGAATGCCGTGATTGGTGATTGGTAATTGGTAATTAGCGAGGCATCATTCTTACAATCACCAATCACCAATCACCAATCACCAATCACCAATCACCAATCACCAATCACCAATCACCAATCACCAATCACCAATCACCAATCACCATGTCTTTCATGCCCGGAATGCAACAACAGACCATCCGCGCGAACGGAATCCGCATCAACGCGTGGGTCGGAGGCCAGGGGGATCCGGTTGTATTGCTGCACGGCTATCCCCAGACTGCGCAGATGTGGCGCAAGGTTGCGCCGTCGCTGCTGAACCGTTTCACGGTCGTGTGTCCGGACCTGCGCGGCTACGGCGATTCGGACAAGCCGCGCGACGGCTACGACAAGCGCAGCATGGCCAGCGACATCATGGCAACGATGATCGCGCTTGGCTTCGAGCATTTCGCACTG
>JAYVMZ010000306.1:0-2979 GCA_043758735.1 Betaproteobacteria bacterium | reverse complement strand
TCATGGTGGCGGCGGTGGAAAGATTGCAGGAGATGCAGAAAAAATTCAGCCACAGGTCTTCGATGTCGTACTCGCCCCATATTTTCTTGGCCATGCTGTCGAGCCGCCGGCTGCGAATCAGAGAAATGAAGGGCAGCGAATATTCCTTGTGCGGCTTGCCGCGCAGCCAGGCGTCGCGGTTGGTTTCCAGCATCTGTCGCCAATCCTGGTCCATCGCGACGAGCGATGCCATGACCGCGCCCATGCTGGTGCCGCCGATCATGTCGATCGGGATTCCCGCCTCGCGCAGTGCGCGCACCACGCCGATGTGCGCGAGGCCGCGCGCGCCGCCGCCGCCCAGCACGAGCCCGATGGCGGCGTCGCCGAGGCAGCGCGCGACGCGCCCGAAATCGTCGTCCCGGTCCAGGCGCACGTGGAAATTGCGCTGCACGTTGCGATCGGCAAACCAACGCGAAGTTTGCGTCGGCAAGCGGCTGCCATCGGCATGCAGCAAAACCAGGCTTTGCCTGGCCTTGGAGATACTGTCGCGGATTCCGAGCAGGGCCTTCTCGACTTCGCCGGGCGCAACGTCCGACCCGGCATGCGCCACCAGCAGGATTTCATCTGCCTGACGCAGGCAGCGCCGTGTCCACAGGGAAGGCAAATCGTCGGTTTCGTAGATGAGAAACTGGTGATGCGATTCCTGCTCGTCAAGCCAGGCTGTCAGGCGGATGCCGGCGGTCTCATCCTCTTCGGCTGTGGCGATGCCAGGACGGTTCAGCAAAGTATCGAGCCGGCCGGCCGACAGATGCAGGGTCGGGCCGACGGTGCCGAGCGCGCGCACCAGGCGCTCGGTAAAGGCGCGGGCCGAATTGCCGGTACCGGCCCCGAGCACGGCGATGCACTTACCCGAGGCCGCCGCGAATCCCAACCCTTCCTTGGCGCGCAGGCGCTGCACCACGATGCGGGCAATGGTCTGCATGACCGCCGGGTACTTGCCGACGATTTCATCGAATGCCTGGCGGGAAATGCGCACCAGATCGCTGTCGCGCACGGCCACCACGGTTGCGGTGCGCGCCTCTCCGGTTAACAACGCGATTTCGCCGATGCTCTCGCCACGGGTCATCTCGCTCAAGACCCGGCCATTGCTGGCGACCGCGCGCAGCCGCCCGCCGAGCACGAAATAGAGTTCTTCGCCCTTGTCTCCCGCGGAGAACAGCGTCTGCCCGGCGTGCAGCCTGACCCACTCCACCCGCTCTTCCACGAACTTGAGCATGGTTTCGTCGAGCGGCCCGAACAACTTCGGCAGGCCGATGGCGAGCTGGTCGCGGGCAAGACGCCGGCGGATGCCGCTGGCCAGTTCGCGTACGGCCGTGGACGCCAACTTCGCCAGCCGGTCGAATGCCGCGCGCGACACTTTGACGAGCACCACATCCGTCGCCACCGATACCGTGGCGCTGGCGCCGCCACCGGCCAGCATCGCCATCTCGCCGGCCATTTCGCCGCAGCCGAATTCGGACAGGACCAGTTCGCGGCCGTCCTCCAGCACGATCGTGGCGCGCAACGTGCCGAACACCACGATGTAAAGTGAATCGGCTTTTTCGCCCTTGCGCAGCAGAACTTCGCCTGCGGCCATTTCCACACATTCGAGATCGGCGCGCGCGTGCTCGAGCAACGCCTGGCGAAACGCGGGAAGCCGCTCGGCAAGGCAGTCGAGGAGCCGGGGAAAATCCGCGGCCTGGTCAGTCATGGCACTGCATCGATTGCGTCGATTCCCGCCCGGCGGGCGATCGCCTCAAGGCATGCGCTCCAGCTTCGCCTTCAGCTCGCGCAGCAGCGCCAGCGTCCCCGGATGCTTGACCCGGTCGATCGCCGCTTCGATCTTGGACTGCAAGTCGACCGCGCCGAGTCGCAACGCGGCGCGAAACTCGCTGGGATATCCGTCCTTGCCGTATTGCTGCGCCACCTCTGACAGTTGCGAATATGCGGAGCGCGACACGGACACCTGATGCGCGGTGGCCGGATGCGCAGCGGCATCGAGATTGCGCGAGTCGATCGACTTCGACGCTCCTTGCGGATCGTTCTCCACGCCCGCGGCCACCAGCAACAGCAGGACGTAATTGCGCTGCAGGTTGCGCCGATACAAGTCGATCACCGGCACCGGCGCCCCGAGTTCCCGAAACAACCCGTCGTTGAGATCGTAGAGCATGTCGATGCCGGAATAGCCCTTGGGCGCGGGGTCCAGTTCACGCGCTTCGGCCATGCGCTCGAACACGCCGCCATCGATGAGCTTGCGCAGCATCTGCACGTTGGACCCCTGCAGCGAACTTGCTCCACCACTGGGTGCCATGCGGTACAGGACATCCGGATCCAGCAGCGCGGTCGGGGTCGGGAAAGCCCGATCGAGCAGAAACTTGATCGCCGCGCGCTGACGTTGCGCCGGCACTGGCTGGAACGGCGGCACCGGGCCGCGTCCGGCCTGGTAGCGCGTCTCCTCCACGCCGCCCGCCATTTTGGCCACCGCCATCAATTCGCGGTGACGCAGCGTGATGAGGGCATCGTAAATCTCAGCCATGCGCGCATAGCTGCCACCCGGCTGGGTCGTCGCCGGCACCAGCATCGACATCACCCGATCGATATTCTTGAGTCCGAGGTCGGCCGCCTCGATCGGATCGTTGCCCAGCACATTGGTGTTGACCTGCGGATCGATTGCCGCCCAGTCATCCTCGCCGCCAAAGCGCAGCATCGGATTGGTGACCTGCTGCGCCGCCAACTGGTCCAGGTGGGGCCATTCGGTATCGCTGGTCATCGGCTGCCGGACGCGCTTGCCGTCCACTACCCCGATCTGGGTGAATTGCCGGTACCCCCAATCGATGGCAAAGAAATCGTAGGGGCCTAACTTGGGCAGCAGGTAGGCGTTGTCGCCAGGCTGGGCCACGTAATTGAGCCTCGAATAATCCATGACCGACGCCGAGTTGCCCCATTTCTCGGTCCACTCGC
>JAYVMZ010000305.1:0-2269 GCA_043758735.1 Betaproteobacteria bacterium | reverse complement strand
GCCAAAGCACGGGCTGTCGGCGGACTTCTTTCCAAAGCGGGCCAGTTCGTCTGGAACGATATCGTGAAATGCGATCAGTCCGCCGGGCCGGACTAGCCCTTAAACAAGCATGCCTTTTTGGGCGATTCTGCGCGAATAAAATAGAAACTCGAAATCCTTCGGCGTTCTGCGGTGTTTCATGAGTGTCGAAACAATGAACAACCGCATTCACGGAGGGATTTCGAGTGAAACAAATTATGACGGATCGCAGTCGGAGACGCCAGCAGCGAGTCGCAGAGCGCCTGGACAAATCCAACTTTCCAGATGACTTGGCGGTGCCCATGATCCGCGCCGCCAACATTCATTATGAAATTGCGGAGCGGGCCATCGGTACGCCCTACGGCGGCATTGGTCTGGTCCATCAGTTGG
Organism: Betaproteobacteria bacterium; assembly: GCA_043758735.1. Classification (GTDB taxonomy): domain Bacteria; phylum Pseudomonadota; class Gammaproteobacteria; order Burkholderiales; family JACQAP01; genus JACQAP01. The sequence goes on along the minus strand of JAYVMZ010000305.1, from coordinate 1,861 downwards.
CCAAGACACTCGGCTTGCCGGAGGCCATCGATCAGCGGCTGAACCTGTTCAAGTTCCACTTGCCTTATCACGAATCCGACCATGTGTTGAACATCGCCTATAACGCGTTGTGCGACGGGCGCTGTCTGCAAGACCTGGAACTGCGGCGACAGGACGAAGCGTACCTCAACGCGCTGGGCGCCCTGCGCATTCCCGACCCTACCACGGCAGGCGACTTCTGTCGTCGCTTTCAGCAGGAACATTTGGACGCCTTGCAGGAGGCGATCGACGTCGCGCGGCGTAAAGTCTGGGCCACTCAACCCGCCTCGTTTTTCGGACAAGCGATCCTCGACGGTGACGGCACGATGGTGGAAACCGACGGCGAGTGCAAACAAGGAATGGACATCTCCTACAAAGGCCAGTGGGGATATCATCCACTGGCGATCACCTTGGCCAACACCGGCGAAGTGTTGCGGCTGGTCAATCGCTCCGGCAACCGCCCGTCCCACGAAGGCGCAGCCGCCAAGTTCGATGAAGGGATTGCCCTCTGTCGCGCGGCCGGGTTTCGCTCGATTCGCCTGCGTGGCGACACGGACTTCTCGCAGACGCAGTATCTGGATGGTTGGCACAAGCAGGGTGTCGTCTTCTGTTTCGGTCTGGACGTGACGCCGCTGCGTCACATCCTGGCCGACGATCTGCCGGAAACGGCCTTTAAACCGCTGAATCGGCCGGCGAAATACCGAGTTCGGACAAAGACTCGCAAGCGGCCCGAACGGGTCAAACAACAGATCGTCGAACAGCGCGGCTTCAAAGATATTCGGCTGGTGGATGAGTGGGTTGCCGAGATGCCCTACCGCCCTGTCGCCTGCGAGCGTAATTACCGCCTCGTCATCCTCAGGAAGAATCTGGAAGTGAGCGAACCGCGACAGCAGCGGTTGTTCGACGACTACAGGTATTTCCTGTACCTGACCAACGACTGGGACAGCACACCCGAAGAAATCGTGTTCGATGCCAACGATCGCTGCCAGCAGGAGAATGTTCTGGCGCAGCTCAATGCCGTTCGGGCCTTGCACGCGCCCCTCGACAACCTTCTCAGCAACAACGCCTATATGCTGATCACGTCGCTGGCATGGAACCTGAAAGCGTGGCTGGCGCTGTGCCTGCCGGAGCCGTGTGGGTCCGGGAAGGCCAAGCAGGCCGAACAGAAACGTGGACTGTTGATGATGGAGTTTCGCACATTCGTTAATTCCTTGATGCGCGTGCCGGCGCAGGTCGTACGAACCGGTCGTCGGTTGGTGATTCGTCTTCTGGCCTGGAACGAATGGCAACCCGTGTTCCTGCGATTGGCTGCGAGGCTGAGCGGGCGACAGCCGTTACGATGTTGACGCCGGCCCGCCGGGCGTCGTGCGGCCGACGCTGGGCGGGCTTTTTGAAACGGGAATTCGGCCGTTCCCGTCCGCCGCTGCACCCAACCCGGAAAGAAAACATCCAACATGCAGCAGACCACAGTATGAATCAGAAGACGACCAAAATCGTGGCCGCCCGCTCTCGCTGCGCGCAAATGGCTGTCACCCGATCGACGAAAAAAGCGAATTCAGCTACGCTTATTTAAGGCCTAGTGCGCGTGCAGGACGGCGTGTCTGTGGGGCAGGCTTGATTTCCGGCGGCCTGCGCGGCAGACTGGGCAGTGTTGAGCCGGAACCACCCGAACCAATTGCGCGCTTGAGCGCAATACGGTAGACCGCCCCGGACCGGCTCAACACCACCGGCGCGGTCGTTTTTTTTGCCGTCGAAAGCGAGGTCGAGATGCGGCAGGCGTTGATCACGGCGTTGGTGCTTTTGGGCCAGGCGACCGACGATTGGAAGAACATCAGTTACAAGG
>JAYVMZ010000304.1:0-12181 GCA_043758735.1 Betaproteobacteria bacterium | reverse complement strand
CCGCCGTATTTCTTGTCCTGCGGATCGCCGCCGATGACCGCATGCTGGTAGATTCGGTTGTGGCTGCCTATGCGGGTGTGCCCGGTGATGACGCTATGTGATCCGATGGAGCTGCCGCTGCCAATCTCGACATGCTCGCCGATGATCGCGTAAGGCCCGACCTCGACATCCGACGCGAGTTTTGCACCAGGATGAATGATGGCGCTCGGGTGGATCATTGCCGGTCGTTGTCCGGGTTTGCGCGCATCGTACAGAGCAGTTTCGCTTCCGACACCATGACCTCCTCGACAAATGCCTGCGCGGAAAATTTCCAGATGCCGCGTATGGCGCGCAGGATCTGCACTTTCAGGATCAGGCGGTCGCCCGGCACGACAGGCTTTTTGAAGCGCGCGTCGTCGATTCCGACAAAGTAATACACGCTCCTGCTGTCGCTCTTCAGGTTGAAGGTCTTGAAGGCAAGCACCGCCGCGGCCTGCGCCATGGCCTCGACGATCAGCACCCCGGGCATGACGGGGTAATGCGGGAAGTGCCCGGGGAAAAATGACTCGTTGATGGTGACATTCTTCAGCGCCACGACTTCCTTTCCCGGGTCTATCGACAGCACGCGGTCGATCAGGAGCATCGGATACCGGTGCGGCAGATGTTCCATGATTTCCTGAATTTCCATCGCGTTCAAAATTATTTCCCCTTAAGTTTTTTCACTTCGTCCTCGAGATGGCGGACTCTTTCCATCATTTCGTCCAGGTGACGGATCAGCGCCGCATTCTTCAGCCACTGTGCATGCGGCTGCATCGGGAAAACCGCGGTATAGGTCCCTGGTTCGGTAATCGACTTGGCGACCAGCGTACCGCCGGAGACGACGACGCGGTCGGCGATCGTCAGGTGTCCGGAGATCATCGCATTGCCGCCCAGCATGCAGTATTTGCCTATCCTGGTGCTGCCGGCGATGCCGGTGCAGCCGGCTATCGCCGTATGGGCGCCGATATAGCAGTTGTGGCCGATCTGGATCTGGTTGTCCAGCTTCACGCCTTCTTCGATGACGGTGTCGTCCAACGCGCCGCGGTCGATGGTTGTACTGGCCCCTACTTCCACATCGTCCCCGATCACGACGCGGCCGATCTGCGGGATTTTCAGCCAGCGCCCGTCGTCCATCGCCATGCCGAAGCCGTCGGCGCCGATGACCACGCCGGAGTGCAGGATTACACGTTCCCCGACAATGCAATCGTGATAGACCGTGGCATTCGGGTGAAGGCGGCTGTGCGCGCCGATGCGCGTTCCCCGGCCGACGAAACAATTCGCCCCGATCACCGCGCCCTCACCGATCTGCGCGCCCTTTTCGATCACTGCGCAAGGCCCCACGGAGGCGGAAGCAGCGACACTCGCCTGGGCATCGACGATGGCATTGGCATGAATGCCCGCTACGGGCCGGACCTCCGGATTGATCAGTGCGGCGATGCGCGCATAGCTGGCATAGGGATTCTTGCAGACGATGCGTGGCAACTGTGTGGCGTCCGCGGAATCGGCGGAAAGCAGAACCGCGGCGGCGCGCGTCGTGGCCAGCTGCTTCTGGTACTTGCGGTTGGTGAGGAAGGATAGTTCTTCCGGACCGGCGGTTTCCAGCGGCGCAACCTGCCGGATGCGCACGCCGGCGTCACCGATCACGGTGCCGCCGAATTGCCCGGCCAGCTCCGCCAGGCTGAAAGATTTGCGTGCGCCTTCTTCCATTCTGGCCTGTGTGCCTGCACCGTCTAACGCGGCCCGCTATTTGTCGGCGAGGGCCTTGATCACCCTGTCGGTGATGTCGATGCGCGGGCTGATGTACACCGCTTCCTGCAGAATCAGGTCGAACTTCTCGCTCTCCGCGATCTGCTGGATGACCTTGTTGGCCCGCTCCAGCACTGCAGCGAGTTCCTCGTTCTTGCGCAGGTTCAGGTCCTCGCGCAATTCGCGCTGCATGCGCTGCAGGTCGCGGTTCATGCGCGCGAGGTCCTGTTCCTTGTCGCGCCGCTCCGATTCGCTCATGGTCACGCCGTCCTTCTCCAGGCTGGTCTGCAGGTCGCGCGCCTGCTTGGCGAGCTTCTGCAGTTCCTGGTCGCGGGTAGCGAATTCCTTCTCTATCTTTTTCTGCGCCTTCACGGCTGGCGCAGCTTCCTTGAACAACCTTTCGAGCTTGACGAAGCCGACCTTGAGTTCCGCGGCGGGAACGAGGTTCGAACTCGCCATCAGCGCCGCGGCGGCAAGCACAAGCGAGATTTTCTTCAACTTCGATCCTCCCTATCGTCTGATCTGCACTAACGCCAAACCGGAAGCTAGAATACGTTTCCGAGCGTGAACTGGATGCTCTGCAGCCGGTCTTCAGGCCGCGGATTCAGCGCCTTGCCGAAGCTGATTTTCATCGGACCGACCGGCGAATACCAGTTGAACGCAAGGCCGGTCGAATAGCGCATCTGTGAAAAATCGTATTTCTCGCCAATCGTGCCGGAATCGACGAACCAGCTCAACCGCACGGACTTGTCCTTCTGCAGGCCCGGGAACGGAAACATGATCTCGGCGCTGGTCAGAAACAGGTGGCTGCCGCCGAGTGCATTTCCGAACGCATCCTGGGGTCCAACCGCTGCCGTCTCGTAGCCACGCAGCGAATTCACGCCACCCAGGTAAAACACCTTGAAGAAAGGCAACGGTTTGTTGCCGTATCCACCCGCGTATCCGACCTGACTGTTCGTAAAAAACACCAAGTCGCGCGAAATGGGATGATACCACTGAAGCTGGTAACTTGACCGGGAGAAGGTAAGGTCCGCCCCCGGCAACCCGACTTCCGTTGTAATGCGCTGAAGGGTGCCGCTGGTGGTATAGATCACGCTGTCGCGCTTGTCCCTCGCCCACCCCACGGTGCCAAGATAGGTATTGGCCTGCGAGCCGAATTTATTGACGAAGTCGACGTAGAGTTGCGGTGTATTGGAAAACACCCCGATCGCGGTGCTCTCGAACGCCAGTCCGTAATTGATGGTGTCGAATTCCGTGATGGGAACACCGAAGCGCACACCGGTGCCGATGGTCGAGGTGTCGTAGGCGCCGACACCGATCAGGTTCTGCGCATTGACCTTGCGCTTGTACACGTCGAACCCGCGGCTCACGCCGTCGTCCGTGTAATACGGATTAGTATAGGACAGCGAATAGATCTGGTTGATGCTGCCAGTGCTGACCTGGAACGACAATGCATTGCCGGTGCCGAAGATATTGCTCTGTGACACACCAGCCGAAAGAATGACTTTTTCCACCGTGGAATAACCGATGCCCGCCGTCAGGTTGCCGGTGGCGCGCTCGGTCAATTTGACCTCGACATCGACCTGGTCGGTGGTGCCCTGGACTGCCGGCGTATCGACCTGGACTTCGGAAAAATAGCCCAGCTTGTCCACGCGCTGTTTCGAGCGGTTGAGCTTTTCGGTGTTGTACCAGCCGCCTTCCAGCTGGCGCATCTCTCGCCTGATGACCTCGTCGCGCGTATTGGTGTTGCCGACGATGCCGATGCGGCGCACGTAGACGCGGCGGCCGGGATCGACATACAGCGTAAACGTGACTTCGTCCTTCTCGCGATTGATTTCGGGCACGGGGTTGATGCTGGCGAATGCATACCCCTCGTTGCCGAGCCGGTCCTGGATCAGCTTGGTTGATTCGGTCAGGCGCTCGCGCGAGAACACGTCGCCCGGCTTCAGCTTGATGAGTTTGGCCAGTTCGGCTTCCGGCACGATCAGGTCGCCGGCCAGTTTGATTTCGGCGACTTTGTACTTTTTGCCCTCAGTCAGGTTGACCGTGATGAAAATGTCCTTCTTGTCCGGCGTGATCGATACCTGCGTGGAATCGATGGTGAATTCGAGATAACCCTGGTTCAGGTAGAAAGAACGCAGGTTTTCCAGGTCGGCCTGCAGCTTCGGCTTGGAATACTGGTCGTTCTTGCTGTACCAGGTCAGTAAGCCCGGCGTGCGCAGCACGAACTCGCTGGTCAGGTCCTTGTCCTTGAACACCTTGTTGCCGACGACATTGATACCGCGGATTTTCGCCACCTCGCCTTCCGAGATGTCGAAATTGAGTGCTACGCGGTTGCGCTCCAGCGGCGTGACGGTCGTGGTGATCTGCACACCGTACTTGCCACGGCTGATGTACTGGTTCTTCAACTCCCGTTCGGCACGCTCGAGCAGCGCGCGGTCGAAAATGCGCGATTCGGCCAGCCCGACTTGCTTCAGGCCTTCCTTGAGCTGCTTGGCGTCGAATTCCTTGGAGCCGGTGATCTCCACCTGCGCGATCGCGGGCCTTTCCTCGATCATGACCACGAGGACGTTGCCGTCGGCCTCCAGCCTCACGTCCTTGAAGAAGCCGGTGGCGTACAGCGCTTTCACTGCGGCAGTGACGCGGTCCTCATTGACGGTGTCGCCGATCTTGATCGGCAGATAGGAGAACACCGTGCCGGCTTCGGTGCGCTGAATGCCCTCGACGCGGATGTCTTTGACCTCGAAGGGTTCGAAAGCTTGGGCGGATAGGCTGGCGAGGCTCGTTAAGACTAGTAACAGAAAACGCCTCTTCATCCGCTTGTCAGCCGCCGAAAAGGCGGTTTATGTCGTTGTAGAGCGCGAACGCCATCAAGCTGAACAGCAGAACCATGCCGACTTGCTGGCCCACCTCCATTACCCGATCGGATACCGGGCTGCCTTTGACGATTTCGGCGACATAATACATGAGGTGTCCGCCATCCAATAACGGTACTGGCATCAGGTTGAGAACGCCGAGGCTGATGCTGATCAGCGCCAGGAAGCTCACATAGGCAAGCCACCCCATCTGGGCTGACTGCCCGGCATAGTCGGCAATGGTGATCGGACCACTCAGGTTTTTCAGCGATACCTCACCGACGATCATCTTTCCGAGCATCTTGAGCGTGAAGACGGATACCTCCCAAGTACGCTGGACGCCCTTCGCCACGGATTCGAAGGGTCCATAGCGCACTTCGGTAATCAGGCGCTTCATTGCGACTTCGTCGATTTTCGGCGCGGCACCGATACGTCCGATTGTCTTGCCGCCCTCCTGCTTCGGCTCGGGCGTCACGGCGAGCTGGCGCACCGCGCCCCCGCGCAGAATCTTGAACTGCAGCGCGCGTCCCGGCGCGACGGAAATCGACGCAACGAGATCCTCCCAGCCGGCGATCGCGTGGCCGTCAACTTCAAAAACTTCGTCGCCTTCCTTGAGGCCATTGCGCTCGCCCGCTCCTCCCGCGATGAGGCGCCCGATGATTGGCTTGAGCAACGGCTGATAACGCGTCAAACCGATGGCCTGCATCAGGTCCACGTCGATCTTGTCGGCACCGATCGACGACAGGTCGAGCCGGCGGAATTGAATGTCGCCGTGTTCAGCGTGCATTTCCAGTTCAACCGTGTCCTTGCGTAGCGAATGTTCCAGCAACACCCATCTGAGGTCCTGCCACGTGGGCACCTCCGCGCCGTCGACGCGCGCGATCAATTCGCCGTATGCGAGCTGGGCCTGCGCCGCGGGCGTACCCGGCACCGGAACGCCGACGATCGGGCGGATGCCCGGCACGCCGTGCATGAACAACACCCAGTACAACAGAATGGCGAGCAAGAAATTGGCCACCGGTCCGGCTAGCACGATCGCGAAGCGCTTGGCCACGGTCTGCGTGTTGAAGGCGCGATAGCGTTCTTCCGGCGCCACCGGTCCTTCGCGTTCGTCGAGCATCTTGACGTAACCGCCCAGTGGGAAGGCCGAAATCGCCCACTCCGTCTGGTCGGCGCCGAACTTGCGGCGCCACAACGGCATGCCGAAACCCACGGAGAAGCGCAGCACCTTCACGCCGCACAGGCGCGCCACGAGGTAATGGCCCAGTTCGTGGAATACGATCAGCAAACCGAGCGCGACGACGAATGCAACCAGGGTCGAGATGATGGACATGATTATCGGGATACCCCCACGGCGCCCAACTGTTGTTCGGCCTCGGCCCGCGCTTGTGCGTCGGCCGCCAGTACATCTTCGAGGGTGCGCACGCGGCTGGGCGTGATGCGCGCAAGCACCTCTTCCACAAAACCGGCGATCCGGGAAAACGCCAGTGCGCCGGTCAGAAAATTCGCCACGGCGATTTCATTTGCCGCGTTCAGCACGATGGGTGCGTTGCCACCCGCTTCGAGCGCCCGGTAAGCGAGCCTCAGGCATGGGAAACGATCTAGGTCCGGCCGCTCGAATTGCAGGGTTCCAATGGCGCACAAGTCAAGGGATTGCACGCCAGGATCGATGCGCTCCGGATAAGCCAGGGCATGCGCAATAGGCGTGCGCATATCGGGATTGCCAAGTTGCGCCAGCACAGAACCGTCGACGTATTCCACCAGCGAATGTACGATGCTTTGCGGGTGTATGACCACCTCGATCTGCGCGGGGTTCGCCTTGAACAGGAAACTCGCCTCGATGACTTCCAGTCCCTTGTTCATCAGCGTCGCCGAATCCACCGAGATCTTGCGTCCCATGTTCCACTTCGGATGGGCGCAGGCCTGGTCCGGTGTAACGTCGTCGAGCAGCTTGCGCTCGGTGCGCAGGAAAGGCCCGCCCGATGCAGTCAACCACAATTTCCTGACGCCGGCCCGTGGCAGGCTGCCATCGAAGTCGCGCGGCAGCGCCTGGAAAATCGCGTTGTGCTCGCTGTCGATCGGCAGGAGCATCGCCCCGCCGGCCGCCACCGCATCCATCAGCAGGCCGCCGGCCATGACCAGTGCTTCCTTGTTCGCGAGCAGCAACTGCTTGCCGGCGTGCGCGGCGGCGAGTGTCGAGCGCAGGCCCGCCGAACCAACGATCGCCGCCATGACCGCGTCGACTTCCGGGGCCGCGGCGATCTGCTCCAGACCGGCCGCGCCGGACAGTACTTCGCAATCCAAACCGGATTCGCGCACCTTCTTCTGCAGCCGTCGGGCCGCCGCCGCATCCGCCATCGCGGCATAGCGCGGCCGATAGCGCAGGCATTGATCGAACAAACGATCGACTTGCCGATCCGCCGACAGAGCCACAACTGCGAAGCGATCGGGATGGCGATCCACTACCGCGAGCGTATTGGCGCCGATGCTGCCGGTCGAACCGAGGATCGCGAGGCGCTTCATGCTCATCAGAGCGTGGGCAGGAAATACAACGCGGCAAACGGCAACGCCGCCGTCAGGCTGTCGACGCGATCGAGCACCCCGCCGTGGCCCGGCAGCAGGTTACCGCTATCCTTGGCACCGGCGCCGCGCTTGATCCACGATTCGAACAGGTCGCCGACAATGCCGAGCACGGTCAAGGCAAGGAAGAAAATCAGCATCCCCGTTCGGTCATAGAAACTGGCGGACGGTTGCAGCACGAAGCTTGCAAGCAGGGCGTAGATCACCACGGCCGAGAATGCCCCGGCGACGCCTTCCCAGGTCTTGCCGGGGCTGATCTGCGGCGCGAGCTTGCGGCGGCCGAAGCGGCGGCCGGCGAAGTACGCGGCGATGTCGGCGATCCATACCGCGACCAGCGCGGCAAGCAGAAAACGCGGGGCGTTCTGCAACGATACGATCGCAAGCCATGCAGGCACCAGTACGATCCAGCCCACCAAACCGAGCAGCAGCGGTTGCGTCGCACGCCATCCGCGGAACAGCCAGAGCGGCGCCGCGATGGCCCAGAACAGCAATGCCACCCCGTAGAGCAGCACGGCAACGCTGGCGGTGATAGCCGCCAACGATGGCGCGGACGAAGCAAGGGCGATGAAGCCGAGGCACGTCGCGGTCACTACCACGGTGAAAAGTGTGCAGCCGCCGCGCCGGTAACCGGCGAGCCTGCCCCATTCCAGGGAACCTAGCGCCGCCGGCACGGACATCAGCAGCGCCCAGGCAATGTTCGGCAGCATGAACATGGCAGCGAGCAGCAGCGGCACCAGCACTAGGGCGGTCACAATCCGCTGTTTGAGACCGGACCGGGCAGCGGCGCCCGCCGCTTTCGGGCTAGCGGGAATCCCCATCGGACTTGAGCAGCGGATCGGCCGGCGCCGGTTCGCCGACGAGTTGCTCGCTGGTTCGACCGAAGCGGCGTTCGCGGTTGCGATACGAATCGATGGCCCGGTTCAGCGATTGCGCGTTGAAATCGGGCCAGAGTTCGTCGGTAAAATAAAATTCGGTGTAGGCGAGTTGCCAGAGCAGGAAATTGCTGATGCGTTGCTCTCCGCCGGTGCGGACGAACAGATCCGGCTCGGGCGCGTAACTCATCGAGAGGTAAGGCGTGAGATGCGCTTCGCGGTAGCCCCCGGGTGGCTGGGTCAGGTCCCCCGCCATGCGGTTTACCGCCTGCAGGATGTCCCAGCGTCCGCCGTAATTCGCGGCGATGGTCAGGGTGAGTCGGTCGTTGGCCGCGGTGAGCGCCTCGGCTTCCGCAATCATGCGATTCAGTCTCGGATCGAAACTGGACAGGTCGCCGACGACTTTCAGACGTATTTCGTTCTCGTGCAGCTTGGCGACTTCCTGCTCGAGCGCGATGACGAACAGTTCCATCAGAAAGGAAACCTCATCCTTCGGACGCCGCCAGTTTTCGCTGCTGAAGGCGAACAGGGTCAGGTACTGCACACCCTGCGTCACGCAAGCCTTGGTCACTGCGCGCACGGCTTCGAGTCCGCGTTTGTGTCCTGCCACGCGCGGCAGGAAGCGGCTTTTTGCCCAGCGCCCGTTGCCGTCCATGATGATGGCGACGTGGCGCGGAACTGCGCCGACCGGGGGAACCGTGATGGTGGAACTGTTGAACACGCGCAAGGTCAGACGGCCATCAGATCGACTTCCTTGGCTGCAAGAGCCTTGTCGATCTCGGCGATGTGGCGATCGGTGAGCTTCTGGATGTCATCCTGCGCGCGGTGGTCGTCGTCTTCCGAGATCGCTTTGCTCTTGAGCAGTTCCTTCAATCCGGTATTGGCATCACGCCGGATGTTGCGCACGGCGACCCTCGCATTTTCCGCTTCGCCTCGCACGACTTTCGTCAGGTCGCGGCGGCGTTCCTCGGTCAAGGCCGGCATCGGCACGCGGATCACCTCGCCCATCGAGGAAGGATTGAGTCCCAGTCCGGCATCGCGGATTGCCTTCTCGATGGCCGGCACCATTTTCTTTTCCCACGGAGTCACGCTGATGGTGCGGGCATCCAGCAGGGACAGGTTCGCGACCTGGCCGAGCGGCGTGGCGTTGCCGTAGTAATCAACGTGGACGTGATCGAGGATGCCGGTGTGCGCGCGGCCGGTGCGAACCTTGCCCAGGTCGGCCTTCAGCGTCTCCATCGTCTTTTGCATCTTCTGCTCCGCCGACTTCTTTACCTCTGCAACGGTCATATCGTCTTCCTCCTTGCGGCTTCTTCAGGCGTAGACCAGCGTGCCTTCGTCCTCGCCCAGCACCACCCTCGTCAATGCTCCCGCCTTGAATATGCTGAACACGCAGATTGGCAGCCTCTGGTCGCGGCACAGGGTCAGCGCGGTGGCGTCCATGACCTTGAGCTTCTTTACGATCGCTTCGTCGAAACTGATGCGCTGGTAACGCATCGCGTCCGGATGCGTCTTCGGGTCATCGGTGTAGACGCCGTCCACCTTGGTCGCCTTCAGCACGATGTCCACGTTCATTTCCATTCCGCGCAATGCCGCCGCGGTATCGGTGGTGAAGAAGGGATTGCCGGTGCCGGCAGCGAAAATAACCACGCGGCCTTCCTCGAGATAACGCATCGCCTTGCCACGGATGTAGGGCTCCGCGACCTGCTCGATGTTGAGCGCCGACAGGACGCGGCTCTTGAGTCCCTGCCGCCGCATCGCATCCTGCAGCGCCAGCGCATTCATCACCGTGGCGAGCATGCCCATGTAGTCCGCGGTCGCGCGGTCCATTCCCGCCGCGGCCGGGGCCACGCCGCGAAAGATGTTTCCGCCGCCGATGACGACGCCGACTTCGACGCCAAGGTTGAGCACTTCTTTGACCTCGGCGGTGATGCGATCGATCGTTTCGCGGTTGATGCCGTAAGCATCGTCCCCCATCAGGGCTTCCCCCGACAGCTTGAGCAGGACGCGCTTGTAAGCTGGCTTCATCCGCGGCCGATTCGTTCAGCGCGCCTGGGCGGCCTGCGCGGCCACTTCCGCGGCGAAATCGGTCGATTTCTTCTCGATGCCTTCGCCGACGATGAACAGCGTGAAGGCATTGACCTTCGCGCCCTTCGCTGCCAGCAGCTTTTCAACTGTCAGCTTGTCGTCCTTGACGAAAGGCTGGCCGAGCAGCGTGACTTCGGACAGATACTTCTGCACGCTGCCTTCGACGATCTTGTCGATGAGGTTGTCCGGCTTGCCGGACTCCAGTGCGCGCGCCTTGGCGATCACGCGTTCACGCGCAATCAGTTCGGGCGACACCTGATCCCGGGAAACGGAAACCGGCTTGGACGCCGCGATATGCATCGACAAATCCTTGCCGAGCACCTCGTCGCCGCCTTCCAGGTCGAGCATGACGCCTATCTTGGTGCCGTGCAGGTAATGTGCAAGCTTGCCCTTGGCTTTGTGAACCGCGGCGCGGCGCACACTCATGTTCTCGCCTAGCTTCATGACCAGCGCCTGGCGCGTCGCTTCGACGGTCTGGCCGGGGGTCAGCTCCGTCCTGGCCAGCACTTCGACATCGGTGATGCCCCTGGTCGCCGCGAGTTCAGCAACCGATCTGACGAATCCCGCGAACGTCGCATCCTTGGCGACGAAATCAGTTTCGCAATTGACTTCGACCAATGCACCCAGATTGCCGTCGCCGGAAACGTAAATGCCGACCGCGCCTTCCGCAGCAATGCGGCCCGCCATCTTGCCCGCCTTTGCCCCGCTCTTGATGCGCAGGAGGTCTTCGGCTTTCTTCATGTCGCCGCCGGCTTCTTCGAGCGCCTTCTTGCATTCCATCATGCCGAGCCCGGTGCGCTCGCGCAATTCCTTGACCATGCCTGCGGTAATGTCCGCCATTCTCGCCTGCTCCTTGAAGTCCCGTCCGCCCTGGCAATTGCCGGCGGCCGTCTTGATGTGCGTTAAAAATCCAGTTGCAAAAAAAAGGGGCGTGCGCCCCTTTTTCTTGGCGACTGCGCCGATCAGGCTGTTGCCTGTTCTTCCGAACTGTCGACTTCCACGAATTCGTCGCTGACGATTTCCTTGATGGTCTGGCTGCGTCCGTCGAGGATTGCATCGGCAATGCCGCGCGTGTACAGGCGCACCGCACGGCTGGCATCGTCGTTGCCCGGAATGATGTAGTCCACGCCGTCGGGTGAGTGGTTGGTATCCACCACGCCCACCACCGGGATGCCGAGCTTGTTGGCTTCGGTGATCGCGCCCTTCTGATAGCCGACGTCGATGACGAACAGCGCATCGGGCAGGCCGTTCATTTCCTTGATGCCGCCTAGGCTGCGATCGAGCTTCACCATCTCGCGCTGGAAAGTCAGTTGCTCTTTCTTCGACAGCTTCTCGAGCGAGCCGTCCTGCACCATCACCTCCATGTCGCGCAGGCGCTTGATGGAGACCTTGACGGTCTTGAAGTTGGTCAGCATGCCGCCGAGCCAGCGATGGTCGACGAACGGCGTGCCCGCGCGCATGGCTTCCTCGCGCACGATTTCACGTGCCTGGCGCTTGGTGCCTACGAATAGAATGCTGCCCTTGTTCGAGGATAGCTGGCGGACGAACTTCACCGCTTCCTGATACATGACCAGGCTCTTCTCGAGGTTGATGATGTGGATCTTGTTGCGATGGCCGAAGATGTAAGGCGCCATCTTCGGATTCCAGTAACGGGTTTGGTGTCCGAAATGGACGCCCGCTTCGAGCATTTGACGCATGGTGACCGACATGAACTTCTCCTGTAAGGGTTAAGCCTCCGCCAGCCTGACCCGTTACGGGCACCCATACTTGGCTGGCGTGTGGTTTACCGCAATCGGAAGTGACTACGGTTAACTTGAAATTATAGCAGTGGCGCGGTGCCGGCCTCAACCATTTTGACGCGTGGTCAAGGGCTTAACGGCCGGACCGGCTGCCGGACGCAAGCAGACGCTGGCGGCGGGCCTCGTACAGGCAGATGCCGGCCGCCACCGAGACGTTGAGGCTTTCGACCTGGCCGAGCATGGGAATTGAGATCAGTTCGTCACAGGTCTCGCGGGTCAACCG
>JAYVMZ010000303.1:0-24135 GCA_043758735.1 Betaproteobacteria bacterium | reverse complement strand
AGGCGGCTTTTCGCGCGCAGTATCCGGAATGCATCGTCATGAGCGCGAAGCGGCCAGACGACATTGCGAAGCTGCATGCGACGATCTTGGCGTTCTTCCGCAAAGACCTGGTCGAAGCGGAACTGTTCCTGCCTTGGTCGGCGCAGCAACTGCGCGGGGAGGTCTTTGCGCACTTCGAAGTGCTGGAGGAGCGCGCAGACGGCGACGGGACGTTTTTCCGCGTTCGTGGTGAGCCCGATACCTTGAACGGCCTGCGCGCGCGGGTGGGTCAAACGCTATGAATCGAGCGGCGATCCGGCGTGAGAAATCGCCGCCTGCGTTCCCCAGCCACAGTTCATAATATTGTTTCGGTATGGATTATAAGCATTTGATAAATGAAGGTTCAGATGCAGCATTTATGATCGCAGCCATCGCGTTGGCGGGTGAAGCATCGGAAGCGGGCGAAGTACCGGTCGGGGCTGTCGTCGTGAAAGGCGGCCAGGTCATCGGGGCGGGTTTCAATGCTCCGATCACCCGTCACGACCCGTCGGCCCATGCAGAGATCCAGGCCATGCGCGCCGCCGCTTCGGCGCTGGGTAATTACCGGCTTGCCGGTTGCACGCTCTTCGTTACTCTTGAACCCTGCGCAATGTGCGCGGGCGCGATCATGCACGCGCGCATCGGGCGCCTGGTTTTTGGCGCGGCTGATCCGAAGACCGGCGCCTGCGGCAGCGTGGTGAACCTGTTCGCCGAAACGCGCCTCAACCACCATACCGTTGTGGAAGCGGGCGTGATGAGGCAACAGTGCGGCGAGCTGCTGACGAATTTCTTTCGTGAACGCAGGGCTGCGGAACAATGAAGGCCATCCGCATCAGCATTCCCGACCAGACGCTGGACTTGAGCGAGGATGGCACGCCGCTCAAGCGCTACCTGGTTTCCACCTCGAAGAACGGCGCCGGCGAAAAATACGGAAGTTTCTGCACGCCGCGCGGCCACCACATCATTCGCGCAAAAGTCGGCGCGGGGGAGCCAGTCAACACGGTTTTCGTCAAACGCAGGCCCACCGGTGAAATCTACGACGCCGAACTTGGGGGACGATTCCCCGGCAGGGACTGGATGTTGACCCGCCTGCTCTGGCTGTCGGGATGCGAGCCGGGATTCAACCGCCTGGGCGACGTCGATACCATGCGCCGCTATATCTATATCCACGGTAGTCCGGATTCGGCCGCGATGGGCCAGCCGGGATCCATCGGCTGCATTCGCATGCGCAATGCCGATCTGCTGGAATTGTTCGATCTCGTCGAGCCGGGCACGCCGGTCGAGATCACCGAGGCAGGCGCCTGACCCTTTCATCCGCCTGGTTGTGCGCCGCAACGCATTTGGGTAGAGTGCCGCCGGCCCGCCGGGTCGCATAAAAAAACAGGCGCAACATGGAGATCAAACGTATGAGGCTCAAGGACAAGGTCGCAATCATTACAGGCTCTGCCCGCGGCATAGGGCAGGCCACGGCGCTGAAGTTCGCGGCCGAAGGCGCCAGGGTGGTGGTGTGCGATCTCGACCGCAAGGCGGTCGACGAGGTTGTCGCACAAATCACGACTTCAGGCGGTCAGGCGGTCGGATTCACACTCAACGTAACCGACAAGGCGAGCATCGCCGCCATGGTGAAAGGCGTGACCGACAAATACGGCCGCGTCGATGTATTGGTCAACAATGCCGGCATCGTCGATGACGCGATGTTGCGCAAGATGACCGACGACCAGTTCGAGCGCGTCATCGACATCAACCTCAAGGGCACCTATAACTGCGCCCGCGCCGTGGTGGACATCATGATTGCCCAGGGCGCCGGCGTGATCCTGAACGCCTCCTCGGTAGTCGGGCTCTACGGCAATTTCGGCCAGACCAATTATGCGGCGAGCAAGTTCGGCGTCATCGGCATGGCCAAGACGTGGGCACGCGAGCTGGGGCGCAAGGGCATCCGCGCCAACGCGGTCTGCCCCGGATTCGTCGAAACCACAATCCTGAAATCCATTCCGCAAAAAGTCATGCAGGCCATGATCGATCGCGTGCCGCTCGGACGCCTGGCCAAGCCGGAAGAAATTGCCAACACCTATGCTTTCCTCGCCTCCGACGAAGCCAGCTACATCAACGGCGCGGTCATCGAGGTCAGCGGCGGCGCCACGATATAGCGCAGCGGGACGATTGGCCCGAACGGCTGCTTCCAACCGATGACGCCGTTACCTGAAATCGCCATCCGTCCGGCTGACTGGCGCACCGATCGTGAAATCCTGAGAGCAATTCGCGAAGAAGTATTCGTTCGCGAGCAATCGGTGCCAGCCGCCATGGAGTGGGACGAATTCGATGCCCAGTCGCGCCACGTTGTCGCAATTGCGGATGGTGTTCCAGTCGGCACCGGTCGATTGCTTCCCGACGGACATATCGGGCGCATGGCAGTCGTGCGGAAATGGCGTAAAAAAGGCGTCGGCAATGCGTTGCTCATGGCATTGCTCGACGAAGCGCGCAAGCGCGGCATGTCCCGCGTGTTGCTCAATGCGCAAATTCAGGCGTTGCCGTTTTATCTGCGTCACGGTTTTCACGCAGAAGGCGAGGAGTTCCTGGACGCGGGCATTCCGCATCTCAGGATGTGGCGCGATCTGTAAAAGGTCGCTAAAAACTCGGACAACTCTTTTACCGCAGAGGACGCGGAGGACGCGGTGAATGAGCTTTCATGTCAGGTCATGGGTAAGAGAGAACCGGTAACGCCGGTCTTCGATCATCTCGCCGCTCTCGCCGAACGTGCGCTCGCGGAAATGGACTTCGCCGTCCAGGTCCATCAACAATACGGTGGACGCCCGCGTGCCGTAGCCGGGCGCACCGATGAAGGCGGCGGAAAGTACTTTCTCCCAATCCTTGCTGATGCCCGTATCCGGCAGCGTGCGATCGTCGGCGAAGCTGCGGTCCGCAAGCGCCGCCAGGAGTTTTTCGATCAACTTGTCCGGTTTCGTTGCCTCGACAAGCGCTTCGCGCAGCACCCGCTTGCCGCGTTCGACTTTCGGCCAGGGGGAATCAAGCAGATGATTGCTTAATCCATAAATGCCGGCTGCCAGCATCATCGATCCCGGCTCCCGATTCGAGAGGTAGTGAACTCCGGCCCGGTCGCCCACCAGCAAATTGAATCCGTTATATTCGCTGGCGTCAGACTGAACCGAAGTTACATGATCCTGCGCGCTGCCGGAATGATGCAGGTAGCCTGCGACCAGTCCACCACGCGATCGTGTGCCGGGTTGCGCCGACGTGCCATCGCGGAAATTGGTGACGGCCGCCCAGCGCCCATCGGTGGTTACACCCATCCAGGTTCCGTTTTTCTCGAGATCCCGTCCAGCGAGCACCTGCCGTGCGTCGGACCAGTATTCGGCTGGTGCCGTGGGTCTGCGGAAAAACTCGTCGCGATTGGCGGCGACAATCAGCGGATAGCACGGGTCGGCGCGGTTCGCCATCAGGATCAGGCACATGAATCTTCGAAGCACTCCATGTGGCGCACGCTGCCGGCGGCCAGGGCGGAAGAGAAGTTTGCGGCCCGCAGGATTACGTCAAGGGCCTCTACGAACTTGCCGCCATCGCCCACGCCTTCGTAGATTTCCATCCACGTCGAAGGATCGTGGCGTTTCGTGAGCAGGCGTCCATCGATGCCGGTTTCGAGCTTCAACGCGGACTGGATGTGCCGCACCAGTTTGCGGGCCTGTGCAGGTTCAGCAACCCGATAGTAGATGTAGTAAGAGAGGGACAACAGCGTCAGGCCGGAGCGGCCGTCACAGGGGTCGACAATTCGACGCGTTCTCCGCTCGCAACCTGTACGGTCGAGGGCGTGTCGGCTTGTTCGGAAACGACAGCGAGCAGGGTCGAACCCTCACCGGGAACCACCGCCATATTCAGCACGGTGCCGCATTGCTCGCCTGCCGCCAGCAGCGCATCGCCGGCACGAACGCCGCCCGATGTGCGTCCATGGCGCAACTTGCGTTTCACTTCACCGAGGTAGTGCGTGCGCGCGACGATTTCCTGGCCGGTGTAGCAGCCTTTGTCGAAACTCACACCGCCGATCGCGTCCAGGCCGACCATCTGCGGCAGGAACTGGTCCTGGGTTGGCGCCGTAATCCATGGCACGCCGGCCTGGATCTGCAGCCAGTTCCAGCATTCCGCGCCGGCGGGGACAGCCCGTTTTGACAGCGTCTCCCATAACGTGGCCATTTCGGCCGACGTGGCAACCACGAGAAAACTGTCGCCCGGCAATCGCACAACAGAGCCGCGCGCATGAAACCCGACGGCAAGCCGGGATTGCGGTAGCGTGCCCAATTCTTGCTGCAGCAGGGCGGGCGCGGCGCGGCCGGCCAGGCCCAGCGCGCGCAGGCCATGTTCGCGTTCGATTTTCACATCCGAGCGCAAGACAAACTTGCGCAAGCGGTCGGCTACGGACACGACAACGTCGGCCGGCAGGTACATCAGGTAACCTTGCGGAATGGACATGAGAAGGAAATTGGCGAGGAGCCGCCCCTTGGGCGTGCAATATCCGCCGAATTGCGCCTGATGCCGCGTCACCTGATCGACATCGCAGGTCAGTTGTCCCTGCAGAAAGGCGTGCGCGTCACGGCCGTGGAACCGCAACAACTCGAATTGCGTGACTGGAACGACTGCCGCGCCAGAGCGCGCAGCATCGAATTCGCGCTGCGGATCCCCGAAATGGGGAAGGGCGGCGGCGCCGAGGCTGATAATTTGGTTCCAGTCGATCAGATCGCCCATGACGCTCCTAATCCTTTGACCCCGATTATAAATCGGCCCTTCCCATGCATGCGCCGCCTTTGCAACTACAGATAGCGGCTTCGCCGCTGCTGGCCGGCGCACTCGCACTGGCGCACGGCGCCGCAATCCTGTGCTCCATCCTGTTCCTGCCGGGCTGGTGGATGCCCGGACTGGCGTGCGTCGCCCTGGCCGTCAGTCTGGTCTTTCATGTTCGCCGGGATGCCCTGCAGCTATCCCCTGCGGCCGTAACGGGACTTCTCCTGCGCAATGGCGGGCAATGTGAGCTCACCCTGTCAGATGGAGGCGCCCTGTCGGGAAACATAGAGGGCTCGACGTTTGTCGCACCGCACCTGGTTGTTATCAATGTCCGCCTTGGTGGGCCGGGCCGGTCGCGCTCGGTGGTCCTGATGCCCGACAGCGCGCCGGCAGAGGATCTGCGGCGCGTCAGGGTCTGGCTTCGGCACCGGGTACGGTCGGACATGCCGGTTTCAGGGCCCCTGTAGCACCGTGTCGCACGCCTCTGCCAGCAAATCCGGATAGTCCCGGCTGAAATGCAGGCCACGGCTTTCGTGTCTCAGCATTGCGCTGCGCACGATCAGGTCCGCGGTGGTCACCAGGTTGCGCAAGTCGAGCAGGTCGGCGGTTACCCTGAAATTCGAGTAGAACTCCTCGATTTCCTCGGTCAGCAGGCTAATCCGGTGGCGTGCGCGCTCGAGGCGCTTGTTGGTGCGGACGATACCGACGTAGTCCCACATGAAGCGGCGCAACTCGTGCCAGTTGTGGGAAATCACGATCTCCTCGTCGGCATCGGTGACCCGGCTTTCGTCCCATTGCGGTAACGGCGGCGTCTGTGGTCTGGGCTGACCGAGGATGTGCATTGCGGCAGCCTTGCCAAAAACCAGGCACTCCAGCAGGGAATTGCTGGCCAGGCGGTTGGCTCCATGCAGCCCGGTGTGCGCGGTTTCGCCTACCGCGTAGAGGCCGGCGAGATCGGTCAGCCCGTCGCGATCCACCTCGACGCCCCCGCAGGTGTAATGCGCTGCCGGCACCACCGGGATCGGCTGGCGCGAGATATCGATACCGAACTCGAGACAGCGCGCATAGATGTTCGGAAAATGCTCTTTCAGGAACGCCACCGGCTTGTGCGTGATATCGAGATAGACGCAGTCGAGGCCGCGTTTCTTCATTTCGAAATCGATGGCCCGGGCCACTACGTCGCGCGGTGCCAGCTCTGCGCGCTGGTCATGGCCGGGCATGAAGCGGGTGCCGTCGGGCAACCGCAGGATGCCGCCTTCGCCCCTGACAGCCTCGGTGATCAGGAACGACTTGGCGTGAGGGTGGTACAGGCAGGTCGGGTGGAACTGGATAAACTCCATGTTCGTGACCCGGCAGCCGGCGCGCCAACCCATGGCGATGCCATCCCCGGTCGCCGTGTCCGGATTGGTCGTGTAGAGGTAAACCTTGCCCGCGCCACCGGTGGCGAGGACCACCTGGTCCGCCGCGACTGTTTCAACGCGGCCGCTGTTCCGGTTCAGGCAATAGATGCCGAAGCAGCGTTTTTCCGGCAGGCCGAGCTTGCTCGCGGTGATCAGGTCCACCGCCTCGTAATGTTCCAGCACCGTGATGTTCGGGTGAGCCTTGATCTTGGCTTCCAGCGTCGTCTGCACGGCATGCCCGGTCGCATCCGCGGCATGAATTACGCGCCGGTGGCTGTGGCCGCCTTCGCGGGTCAGGTGATAACCGAGGTCGCTGGATGCGTCACGGGTGAAGGGCACCCCTTGGCCGATGAGCCATTCGATCGCCTGGCGGCCGTGTTCGACCACGTAGCGGGTTGTTGCGGGATTGCACAGGCCGGCACCCGCAATTTCAGTGTCGCTGATATGGTCAGCCGGACTGTCGTCTTTGGCGAGGACGGCGGCTATGCCGCCTTGTGCCCAGTTCGAGGCGCCATCCAGCAGCTCGCGCTTTGTAAAAATTCCCACCTTCCTGGAATCGGCCAGGTGCAGGGCAACCGTCAAGCCGGCAAGCCCGCTGCCGACGATGGCCACATCAAAACGCTTCATGGATTTCTCGCAAGTGGGAAGCGCGGCAGTGTACCGCATTGTCGATGCCGCAAATGGTCACGCACGCCGTAATTTGACGGCTCGAGTTGCCACTGAACTAATGCGCAACCGCCCTGTCTGTGTATGCGAATCGCGATGCGTTTCCCGAACAGGTCTGGGCTCGGTATACTTGGCGCCTTTTGCGGCGCAGTGCGATCAATAATCACAAAATTCGGGAAATGTAGCTAGATGGGCGACCGTGAAGTTGACCAGGCGCTGGTCGAGCGGGCGCAGCGCGGAGAGAAGCAAGCCTTCGAGTTGCTCGTCGCAAAGTACCAGCGCAAGCTAGGACGATTGCTTTCCCGGTTCATACGCGATCCTGCAGAAGTGGAGGACGTAGCCCAGGAAGCATTCATCAAGGCTTACCGGGCACTGCCTTCGTTCCGTGGAGACAGTGCTTTTTATACATGGCTGTACAGAATTGGCATCAACACCGCCAAAAATTATCTGGTGGCCTTGGGGCGGCGTGCCCCGACCACCACGGAGTTCGACAGCGAAGAGGCGGAGAATTTCGAGGACGGGGACCAGCTCCGGGACCTGAATACGCCGGAAGCGGAACTGATGACCAAGCAAATCGCCTCCACAGTGAACCAGACGATGGAAGAGTTGCCTGAGGAATTGCGGACGGCGATTACGTTGCGCGAGATCGAGGGTATGAGTTACGAAGATATCGCGAATGTAATGAATTGCCCGATCGGAACCGTCCGGTCACGCATTTTCAGGGCGCGGGAGACCATAGCGGAACGCCTGCGTCCTTTGTTGGATACGAGTAAGGAAAAAAGGTGGTAGACATGGAAAAAATCTCTGCATTCATGGATGGTGAAATCGACGGGTCTGAAGCCGGCGGCCAGGTCACGCGGCTGAAGGAAGATCCCCATCTGCGCGCCGCCTGGGATACCTACCACCTGATCGGCGACACCCTGCGCGGCAAAAAACTGTCGCTTTCGCGCGATTTTACCGCCAACGTCAGTGCCCGGCTTGCGGACGAGCCGACCGTTCTGGCACCGCGCAGCCGCGTTCCACTGCAGGCGACGGCGCGCCGCTTTGCGCTGCCGGTGGCGGCGTCGGTGAGCGGCATGGCGCTCGTCGCCTGGCTGGCGGTGTTCAACAATCCCTTCGCTCCCCAGAAAGAAACCCTTGCCGCCAAGTCGCCGCCCGCGATGGCAATGAAAACCCAGGTCGCCAACGGCGAAGTGAACGACTATCTCCTGGCGCACCAGCAGTTCTCGTCCAGCACGACCTTGCACGGCGTGGCTTCGTACGTGCGTACCGTTTCCTCCGGCCTGGACATGGAAGAAAAACGCTGAACATGATGCGCCAGGCGTTATGGTTGCCGGCGCTGTTTGCGCTTGGCCTTTCGGGAGGAATTGCCGCCGCCGATCCGCTGCAACAGTCGGAGGCGCTGGCGTTGCTGCAGAAAATTGCCGACGCAGCGCGTGATCTGAACTATGCCGGAACCTTCGTCTACCAGCACGGCGACCAGGTCGAAACCTCCCGGATCGTTCATTTCGTCGACAACGGCAACGAATACGAAAAGTTGGAAACCCTCGACGGCCCGCGCCGCGAAGTCATCCGCAACAACGACGAAGTCCTCTGCTATTACCCGGATGCCAAGATAGTGCGCAGCGACAAGCGCGTCGCACGCCGCACGTTCCCCGCACTGCTCCCCGAGCAGTTGTCCTCCCTGACCGAATATTATGAAATCCGCAAAGGCGAATCCGAGCGCATCGGCGGTTTCGACTCGCAGGCGCTGGTCCTCGAACCGAAGGACCGCATGCGCTACGGACACAAATTCTGGGCCGATACTGCGTCGGGATTACTGTTGAAGGCGCGTATGTTGAGTGAGCGCCACAACGTGGTCGAGCAATTCAGTTTTACCCAAGTCGTTATCGGTTCCGGCGTGACACGCGAAATGGTGCAGCCGTCGTTCAACATCCGCTTTCCGGAGTGGCGCCTGGACCGTTTTGCAAACAACACCATCAGCGAGGTGGAATCCGGCTGGACGGTGACGAACTTTCCGGCGGGCTTTCGCAAAATCCTGGAAATGCGGCGATCCAAGCAGGGGAACTCGGTCCTGGTCACCCACATGGTCTACTCGGATGGCCTGGCCGCCGTTTCTGTTTTCATCGAGCCGGCCGCGACACGAAACAAGATCAACGAGGGGCTCTCCCAGCAGGGCGCCATCAACATCTACACCCGGACCATCAATGATCAGATCGTGACCGTGCTGGGCGAGGCTCCCGCCTCCACCGTGATGCAGATCGCGAATTCCGTCTCGCCACGCTCCAAGTAGTTTCCCGCGCGAGCGTTTTGCCGCAT
The DNA here is from genome assembly GCA_043758735.1 of Betaproteobacteria bacterium. Taxonomy (GTDB): domain Bacteria; phylum Pseudomonadota; class Gammaproteobacteria; order Burkholderiales; family JACQAP01; genus JACQAP01. The sequence goes on along the minus strand of JAYVMZ010000303.1, from coordinate 14,944 downwards.
CATTATTCTCCGTACATCGTTTCTCCACTTTAGGAAGCCACTGATGATCAGAACACTGGTTTTGTCCCTGTCGCTATGGATGCCGCTGCTGGGCCTTGCCCAGGTTCAAGGCCTGCCGGATTTCACAGAACTGGTGGAAAAGCAGGGCCCCGCGGTCGTGAACGTCAGCACGACTTCGACCGCCCACGGCGGGAGCGCGCAGTCCCCTGTCCCAGAGGACGATCCTTTCTATGATTTTTTCCGCCGCTTCGGCCCGCCGCAGTCGCGTGACTACGAGACGCGTTCGCTTGGCTCCGGCTTCATTGTCAGTGCCGACGGTTACATTTTGACCAATGCCCATGTGGTGGACATGGCGGACGACGTCACGGTGAAGCTCAACGATAAGCGCGAATTCAAGGCCAAGGTCATCGGCGCTGACAAGCGTACCGACGTAGCGGTGATCAAGATCGAGGCTAGCGGACTGCCGGCAGTGAAAATCGGCGATCCCGAAAAACTGCGCGTCGGGGAATGGGTGCTGGCTATCGGCTCTCCCTTCGGCTTCGAAAGCACGGTGACCGCCGGCATCGTCAGCGCCAAGGGCCGTTCGCTGCCGCAGGAAAACTACGTGCCTTTCATCCAGACCGATGTCGCCATCAACCCGGGCAATTCCGGCGGCCCCCTGTTCAATATGAAGGGTGAGGTCGTTGGCATTAATTCGCAGATCTACAGCCGCACGGGCGGATTCATGGGACTGTCGTTTGCCATCCCGATCGACGTGGCAATGAACATTTCCAATCAGCTGAGGACGACCGGGCGCGTCAGCCGCGGCCGCATCGGGGTGGTCATCCAGGAAGTCACCAAGGAGCTGGCGGAATCGTTCGGATTGCCGAAGGCCTCCGGCGCACTCGTCAACTCGGTGGAGAAGGGCGGTCCGGCAGACAAGGCCGGTATCGAGGCTTCGGACGTCATTCTGAAGTTCGACGGTAAGGAGGTCAGTTCTTCGTCCGACCTGCCGCGCATCGTGGCCCAAAGCCGGCCTGGCTCGAAAGCGACCGCCCAGGTCTGGCGCAAGGGCACTGCCCGTGACGTTTCTGTCACGGTGGGTGAAATGCCCGAGGAAAAAACGGCGCAGCGCCCGGGCCGCAAGGACACCAAGCCGGGCAATGTGGTCGCGCGCCTGGGCCTTACGCTGAGCGAGCTCAATTCCGAACAGCGCAAGGAACTGGGATTGAGCGGCGGGCTGCTGGTCGAGGATGCGCAGGGGGCAGCCGCCAAGGCAGGCATCCGCCGCAGCGATGTGCTCCTGGCGATCAACAACCAGGATGTGAAATCGGTCGATCAGCTCAACCAGCTGCTCGGCCAGTTCGAAAAGGCCCGCAGCGTGGCGCTGCTGATCCGGCGAGGCGACGGTGCGCTTTATGTGCCGTTGCGGCTGGACGGCAACTGACCGAAACTCCCCCTGCAGTGGCCCAGAAAGCCGCTCGCCGGGGGGTAAAATCCGCTACAATCCAGCGCTTTAGAAATCCACTTGAAAGGGCACGTTCGTGCCCTTTTTCTGATGCAGCATATCCGCAACTTTTCGATCATTGCCCATATCGACCACGGCAAATCCACCCTTGCGGACCGTATCATCCAGCTCTGCGGCGGCCTTTCTGACCGGGAGATGGAAGATCAGGTGCTCGATTCGATGGACCTAGAGCGTGAGCGCGGCATCACCATCAAGGCGCAGACCGCCGCATTAAGCTACAGGGCGCGTGACGGCCAGGTTTACCAGCTGAACCTGATCGATACGCCCGGGCACGTCGATTTTTCCTATGAAGTGAGCCGGTCGCTGGCCGCCTGCGAAGGTGCGTTGCTGGTGGTGGACGCCTCCCAGGGCGTGGAAGCCCAGACCGTGGCCAATTGCTATACCGCCATAGAACAGGGCGTCGAGGTCGTGCCGGTGCTCAACAAGATTGACCTGCCCTCTGCGGACCCGGAGCGGGTCATCACAGAAATCGAGGACATCATCGGCATCGTGGCCGACGATGCGGTGCGCGCCAGCGCGAAGACCGGCGAAGGGGTGGAGGATATTCTCGATGCGGTCATCGCGCGCATACCGGCGCCGCGCGGTAATCCCGCCGGACCGCTCAAGGCCCTGATCATCGATTCCTGGTTCGACAACTACGTCGGCGTGGTCATGCTGGTGCGCGTAGTCGATGGCGGCTTGCGCCCCAAGGACCGCATCCTGCTGATGTCCAGCAAAGCCAACTATCTGTGCGAGCAGGTCGGCGTATTTACCCCGAAATCGCAGTCACGCACCGAGCTGCTCGCTGGCGAAGTGGGTTTCATCATCGCCGGCATAAAGGAACTCAAGGCCGCGCAGGTCGGCGACACGGTCACCCTCGCTGACAAGCCGGCGGTGCAACCACTACCCGGCTTCAAGGAGATCAAACCGCAGGTTTTCGCAGGACTGTATCCGGTCGAATCCAACCAGTACGAAGCCCTGCGCGACGCCCTGGAAAAGTTGCACCTGAACGATTCGTCGTTGCGTTATGAGCCGGAAACCTCGCAGGCTCTGGGCTTCGGCTTTCGTTGCGGCTTCCTCGGCCTGCTGCACATGGACATCGTGCAGGAGCGCCTCGAGCGCGAATACGACATGGAACTCATCACCACGGCGCCGACCGTGGTGTACCAGATTTTGATGCGCGACGGCACCATCATTGAAATCGAAAACCCCTCGAAGCTGCCGGACCCTTCGAAGATCGAAGAAATACGCGAGCCGATCATCACGGCGACGATTCTGATGCCGCAGGAATACGTCGGCCCGGTCATGACCCTGTGCAACAACAAGCGCGGGGCCCAGCGCAACATGCAGTACATGGGCCGCCAGGTCATGCTGACCTACGAACTGCCGTTGAACGAAGTGGTCATGGACTTCTTTGACAAACTTAAATCCGTCAGCCGCGGGTACGCGTCGCTCGACTACGATTTCAAGGAATTCCGCGCCGCCGACCTGGTCAAGCTGGATATCCTGATCAACGGCGATCGCGTCGATGCGTTATCGCTGATCGTGCACCGCTCGAACAGCCAGTATCGCGGCCGCGAACTGGCCACCCGCATGCGCGAGCTGATTCCGCGCCAGATGTTCGACGTAGCCGTGCAGGCCGCCATTGGCGCTCACATCATCGCACGCGAATCGGTAAAGGCATTGCGCAAAAACGTGCTGGCAAAATGTTATGGCGGCGACATCTCGCGCAAAAGAAAGCTGCTCGAGAAGCAGAAGGCGGGCAAGAAGCGCATGAAGCAGATCGGCACCGTGGAAATCCCGCAAGAGGCGTTCCTCGCCATTCTGCAGGTCGATAACAAATAAGCGGCAATCATGGCCGCTCGCAAGGTAGATGATCGATGAATTTTGCCCTATTGATGCTGATCCTGTTGCTGGTGACCGGGGCCATCTGGTTGCTGGATCACCTTGTGTTTCGCCGCCATCGCGACAAGGGCGCGAAAGAACCTTGGTGGATCGAATACCCGAAGAGCTTTTTTCCGATCATCCTGATCGTTTTCCTGTTGCGCTCCTTCCTGGTCGAACCGTTCAAGATTCCGTCGGGATCGATGATCCCGACCCTGCTGGTCGGCGACTTCATCCTGGTCAATAAATTCACCTACGGCATCCGGCTGCCGGTGCTGAACAAGAAGGTCATGGAAATCAACCTGCCGCGGCGCGGCGAAGTCATGGTGTTCCGCTACCCGGAGAATCCGACACTCGATTACATCAAGCGGGTGATCGGCGTGCCCGGGGATCGGGTGGAATATCGCAACAAGCGCCTGACAATCAACGGCCAGCTGGTCGAGGTGGAAAAAGCCGACGACTACCAGTACGTCGATGGCGGCCTGAGCTTCGTCAACTCCCTGCGCTTCTGGGAAACGCTGGGTACGCACCGCCACTCGATCATCGTCAATCCGGACGCGCCAGCTCTGCAGCTGGCGGGCGTCAAGCAGTTTCCGCAGCGAGAGAACTGTGTTTACAATGAACAGGAATTCAATTGCCTGGTGCCGCCAGGAAGCTATTTCATGATGGGCGACAATCGCGATTCGAGTTCCGACAGCCGCTACTGGGGATTCGTGCCGGAACAGAACATCGTCGGCAAGGCCTTTCTCGTGTGGTGGAATTTCAGCGAACTGAAACGCATCGGCAACCGTATCAACTAGCGGGAGTAAACATGAAGCGTCAAAGCGGCGTGACTTTCATCGGCATGATGTTCATTGCGGGCCTGATCGTCTTTGCTTGCATCATCGGCCTCAAGCTGGTGCCTGCGTACATCGAGTACGCCACGGTGGTGAACATCCTGCGCGACATAGCCCGGTCTCCGGAAGGCAAAGGCAGCCCCAAGGATATCCAGTCCAGTTTCAGGAAGCATGCCCAGATCGACGCGATCGATACGATCAAAGCGGAAGACATCGAAATCGACAAAGACGGCGACCAGGTGGTATTGCGCGCCAACTACTCGGTCAAGATCAAGCTCTTTGGCAATTTGAGCGCCTGCATCGATTTTGCCCCCAGCAGCGGCAGTTGACGTCCATCGGCGCAACTCGCATCCATGCCTGACGGGCCGATCGAGCGCCGGCTGGGCTACCGATTCGGCAACGCGGCGCTGCTTCAGCAGGCACTGACGCATCGGAGCTACGGTGCCCCGCATAATGAACGGCTCGAATTTCTCGGCGACGGGCTGTTGAATTTCGTTGTCGCCCGGCTCCTGTTCCAGCAATTCACCACACTGCCCGAGGGCGATCTGTCGCGCCTGCGCGCCGGACTGGTCAACCAGCAGGCGCTGTCGGAACTGGCAACGTCGCTATCGCTCGGGGATCACCTGCGTCTTGGCGAGGGCGAACTCAAGAGCGGTGGCTTTCGCCGTCCTTCCATCCTGGCGGACGCATTCGAGGCGTTGATCGGCGCCATCAGTGTCGACGGGGGATTCGACGCCGCGGAAAAAGTCCTGACGGATCTTTACCGGCCACTGCTGGTGTCCATGGATCCCGGGGCCTCAGGCAACAAGGATCCGAAGACTAACCTGCAGGAGTATCTTCAGGGCCGGAGGCTGGCGTTGCCGCACTATTCGATCGTCTCCGTGGCAGGCGAAGCCCATGAACAGCATTTCCACGTGGAGTGCGTTATCCCGGAACTCTCCATCCGCTCTCACGGCGAAGGTCCGACCCGGCGGGCCGCGGAGCAGCAAGCCGCCCGCAGTGCTTACGAACTTGCCGCCAAGCACAAATAAATGACCGCTCCCGCCCATCGCACCGGACGCATCGCCATCGTCGGCAGGCCGAATGTCGGCAAATCAACCCTGCTCAATCGCATGGTCGGCACGAAGCTCAGCATCACCTCGAACCGGCCGCAGACCACGCGCCACAGCCTGAATGCCATCGTGACCGAGGCGGGCTCGCAGATGGTGCTGATCGACACGCCGGGTTTCCAGACCGAGCATGGTGGCGAGTTGAACCGGCTGATGAACCGCACGGTGTCGGACAGCATCGGCGGCGTCGATATCGTGCTGTTCGTCATCGAGGCCATGAAGTTCGGCCGCGAAGATCGCAAGCTGCTCCCGCTGCTGCCCAAGGATATTCCGGTGCTCCTGATTGTCAACAAGGTGGACAAGCTTGCCGACAAGGCCGTGTTGCTGCCTTTCCTGGCTGAAACAAGCAAGGCATTCGCGTTCTCCGAGATCGTGCCGGTCAGCGCGGCAAAGGGGACACAGGTAGCCCGGCTCAGGGAGCTGCTGAAGCCTTATCTGCCGGAAGGCCCGGCTCAGCATGACGAGGACGAAATCACCGACCGCTCCGAGCGCTTTCTTGCTGCGGAGCTGGTGCGGGAGAAACTGTTCCGGCTGCTTGGCGAAGAACTTCCGTATGCGGCGACGGTCATGGTCGAGAAATTCGAGATGCAGGGAGAGATGCGCCACATCCACATTGCGATCATCGTCGACAAGGACAATCACAAGGCCATGGTGATCGGCAAGGGTGGGGAAAAACTCAAGCAGATCGGCACCCAGGCGCGCATCGACATGGAGAAACTGTTCGGCGGGAAGGTATTTCTCGAACTATGGGTACAGGTCAAAAGCGGCTGGGCGGACAGCCTCAAGGCCCTGAAGAGCCTGGGCTACGAATAAAGCGTGGCTACGAAGAGCGCCAGCGCGGCCGGCACCACGGGCGACAGGCAGAGGCGGGATGGGCAGCCCTCGTTCGTGCTGCATACCTATCCGTTTCGCGAAACCAGCCTCGTCGTGGAAACCTTCACGCGCAACTACGGCAGGGTTGGGCTGGTCGCGCGCGGCGCGCGACGGCCCAAATCCGCCCTGCGCGGATTGATGATGGCATTTCAGCCGTTGCTGCTTTCGTGGGCCGGTAAATCCGAATTGCGCACGCTGCACAAAGCGGAATGGCAGGGCGGCATTCCGCAGCTGCGCGGACTGGGATTGATGTGCGGGTTCTATCTGAACGAATTGTTACTTAAGTTTCTCGCCAGGGAAGATCCGCACGACGCGTTGTTCGGCCTCTATCAGGATGCAATCGCCGCGCTCGCCCGCGAACCCGAACCGGCGGCGGTGCTGAGGCGATTCGAAAAGCACCTGCTGAAGGAACTCGGTTATGCGTTGATCCTCGATCGCGAGGCGGACACCGGCCGGGCGATCGACCCCGGCAAACGCTACACTTATGTAATCGAACGCGGGCCGGTGCCGCTTGGCCGCGGCGCGGAGGCGCAGGTGGAAATCTCCGGGCAGACCTTGATCGAACTGGAAAAAGACAACTTTGCCGATGCGGTCACCCTGGCGCAAAGCAAGCTGCTCATGCGCTTCCTGGTGAATCACTATCTTAGCAATCAGGAACTGCACACACGCCAGTTGCTCCGGGAAATGCAGCAGATATGACCAGGCTCAGCGTCAACGTCAACAAAGTCGCGCTACTGCGCAATTCCCGTCCGCTAGACATTCCCCGCGTGGAACATGTCGCCCGCCTGGCGCTCGACGCGGGCGCCCACGGTATCACGGTGCACCCGCGGCCGGACGCGCGCCACATACGCGCAGACGATGTCGGCGGTCTGTTGAAGCTGGTCCGCGCCAAGGGAGTCGAATTCAATATCGAAGGCAATCCGTTCCATCAACTCATGGATGTCGTACGTTGCGCTCGGCCGGACCAGTGCACACTGGTTCCCGATGATGCCGGGGCGGCTACGTCCGATCATGGCTGGGACCTGGGGCGCGATGGAGCGCGCCTCCGGCCGGTTATCACGGAGTTAAAGGCAATGGGTGTTCGCGTCAGCCTGTTCATGGATGCGGACGAACACGCCATGACTGTTGCACGTGAGATAGGCGCGGATCGCGTCGAGCTCTATACCGAACCCTATGCGCGCGCATTCGGTACGTCCGCCCAGGAGGATGTTCTGCGCCAATTCAGGGGGGCGGCTAGGGCGGCAACGCGAAGCGGACTTGGCGTGAATGCCGGCCACGATCTCAACCGTGAAAATCTTCCGTTGTTCCTGCGCACGGTGCCCGGGGTGCTCGAGGTATCCATCGGCCATGCGCTGGTAGCCGATGCGCTGGAATTTGGCATGGCGAAGACAGTCGACCTTTATCTGGAAGCCATTCAAGCCGGCGGCCGTGCATGATTGCCGGCGTGGGCATCGACATCGTCGACGTGAGCCGAATCGAGCGCCTGCTGCGGGAATACGGCGAACAGTTCGCCCTGAGGCTGCTGTCAGCCTCGGAGCGGCCGGCTTTCACGGCCAGTTCGCGTCCGGTGTGGTTCCTCGCGAACCGCTTCGCCGCCAAGGAAGCATTTTCCAAGGCGCTCGGCACCGGATTGCGTTATCCGGTTACGCTGCACGCAATCAGCGTGACCAACGACAGTGCCGGAAAGCCCGAATTCGGATTTCATGGGCCGCTGCCGGAATATCTCGCCAGCCGCGGCATCGCCCGGCATCATCTCGGCCTGTCTCACGAAAAGGGAATGGCATGTGCGGTCGTGGTACTGGAGCAATGAATACACCCGCATCGCTCGGACTGGTCATGCTCGACATCGAGGGCAAGCAACTCAACGACGCCGATCACAGGCGGCTATCGCATCCGCTGACCGGCGGCGTGATCCTGTTTTCGCGCAACTACGAATCACCGCGGCAGCTTGAAGCACTGACTGCCGAAATCCGTGGTTTGCGCACGCCGCCGCTGCTGATCGCCGTGGACCACGAAGGCGGGCGCGTGCAGCGTTTTCGCGAAGGATTCACCCGGCTTCCGCCAATGCGCGCGCTCGGCGCACTATGGGATGAACACCCGCAACGCGCAAAGCAGGTGGCGCGGGATACGGGCTATGTGCTTGCGGCAGAGTTGCGCGCGCATGGCATCGACCTTAGTTTCACGCCGGTGCTCGATCTGGACTTCGGTAACAGCGCCGTGATCGGCGACCGCGCTTTCCACTCGCATCCACAGGTGGTAATTGAGCTGGCGGGTGCATTGATCGAGGGATTGGCGCTCGCCGGCATGTCCGCGTGCGGCAAGCATTTCCCGGGGCATGGTTTCATCGCGGCGGATTCCCATACTGATGTGCCGGTGGATACCCGCAGCTACGCGCAAATCGAGCAGGCGGACCTGGTACCGTTTCGCGAGCTGGTTGCGCACGGACTGTCGTCGGTCATGCCCGCGCACGTGATCTATCCGGACGTGGATGACCGCCCGGCCGGCTTCTCTAAAATCTGGCTTTCGCAAATCCTGCGCACGCAAATGAACTTCCAGGGCGTGATATTCAGCGACGACCTGAGCATGGAAGGGGCGAAGGTGGCGGGCGACATCGTGGCGCGCGCGGACGCGGCCCTCGATGCGGGGTGCGACATGGTGCTGGTGTGCAACCGCCCGGACGCAGCCGATGAATTGTTGAGCCGCCTGCAACGCGATATTTCCCCCGTGTCGCTTGCCCGGCTTGCCCGTCTGCATGGACGCGCATCCGCGCCGAATCTGACCGCGCTCAAGGAGACCGAGATCTATAGCAAGGCTGTGCGCAATATCGGTGCAGTAGGCTATCAGAGCGGTGATCTGTTGGCCGGAACCGTGCAAGTGGGGGAACGTGGCTGATCACGCGCATCACCATCACGTGCCCGGAACGCGGCGGACACTAGTCATCGCATTGGTGGTCACGCTGGGCTACGCGGTGGTGGAATTCATTGCGGGCGCCGCGTTTCATTCGCTCGCATTGATGAGCGATGCCGGCCACATGTTGTCGGATGCACTGGCGCTAGGGCTTGCGGCATTCGCCTCGTGGGTTGCCAGCCGCCCCGCCGGCAGCCGGCATTCCTATGGTTTCGCGCGAGCCGAGGTAGTGGCGGCCTTCGTCAACGGCCTGGCCATGCTGCTGATCGTCGTCGTGATTGCGGCGGAATCGATATCGCGACTGCTCGATCCCCAGCCCGTTACCGGCCTTGGCGTAATGGTCATCGCGACCATCGGCCTGCTCGCCAATCTGTTTGTCGCCTTCATCATCGGCCGGGGAGAACGCGATCTCAATACACGGGCGGCGCTGTTGCATGTCATCGGCGACCTTATCGGTTCGGTCGCAGCGATCACTGCCGGCGCGGTGATTTATTTCACCGGCTGGCAGCCTGTCGATGCGCTGCTGTCGCTGGTCATTGCAGTGCTGATTCTTGGATCGACAGTGCGCCTCGTCCTTGATGCCTTGCATGTGTTGATGGAAGGCGTGCCCGCCGGCCTGAGAATCGAGGAAATCGGCCGGGCGCTCGGCGCACTCGCCGGCGTCAGTGCCGTGCACGACCTGCACGTCTGGAACATCTCTTCAGGCCAGGTGGCCCTTTCCGCGCACGTCGACCTGGACAATCTCAATAACTGGGCGCCATTGCTAGAGTCGGCGCGGCAGATGCTGCAAACCCGATTCGGCATCGCGCACGTGACCCTGCAACCAGAGCCTGCCGGCGGCATCAATCCCGGCTATCGGGCACGGGTAAAAATCCTCCCGCAGCAAAACGATCGCGTACCCGGTCATGGACACGGCCATCACGACCATGACCACTAGTCGTCCACGATGATGAGTGCATTCTCCCTGGATTGCCGGCGTTGTAGCCGGCTGGCCGGCTTTCTCGACGACGTGCGGGCAACGCATCCGACTTATCATGCACGGCCTGTCCCGCCTTTCGGCGATGCCTCGCCTCGGCTATTGATCGTGGGACTCGCGCCAGGAATGCACGGCGCCAACCGCTCGGGCCGGCCATTTACCGGCGACTATGCCGGCATACTCCTTTACGAAACCCTGCATAAATTCGGATTCGCCAATCAGCCGGTGTCGGTATCGGCCGATGACCCGCTCAGATTGACCGGCTGCCGGATCACCAATGCAGTGAAATGCCTGCCACCGGAAAACAAACCCACCGGAGACGAAGTCAAATGCTGCAACGGGTATCTGGCCAACGAGATTTCAGCGCTGCCGAAAGATGCTGCCTTGCTGGCCCTGGGCGGCATCGCTCACAAGGCGGTCCTGATGGCGACCGGCGGCAAAACCGCGGACTACAGGTTTGCGCACCGGGCAAAGCACAGGCTTCCGGGTGGCTTTACGCTTTTCGATAGTTACCATTGCAGCCGATACAATACCCAGACGAAACGCCTGACCGCGCCCATGTTCGAGCAGGTTTTCGCTGATATTGGTGGTTTCTTGAAGGATCCGGGCTCCGGATAGAGCTCGATGAGGAAGAGTGATCCGGATTCTTCGCAAGCGGAACGACCCAGGTTCGACCCCGCCGAAGTCGTAGCCAATCTCCCGCATTTGCCCGGCGTCTACCGCATGCTCAACGCGGCAGGCGAGGTCCTGTACGTCGGCAAGGCGCGCGATCTCAAGAAGCGCGTAGCTTCCTATTTCCACAAAAGCGGGTCGTTGGCGCCACGCATTCAGTTGATGGTTGGCCAGGTGCAGGGGCTGGAAACGACGGTCGCCCGCTCGGAAGCGGAGGCATTGTTACTCGAAAATAACTTCATAAAAAGCTTAAATCCGCGATATAACATATTGTATCGGGATGATAAATCTTATCCGTATCTGGTGCTATCCGGCCACCGGTTTCCGCGTCTCGGATTCCACCGTGGCAGCCTGGACAAGGTCAATCGCTACTTCGGGCCGTTTTCCAACGCCGGGGCAGTGCGCGAAAGCATCCGCCTGATGCAGAAAATTTTCCGGCTGCGCACCTGCGAGGACACAGTGTTCGCCAATCGCTCCCGCCCCTGCCTTCTTTACCAGATCAAGCGTTGCACCGGGCCGTGCGCCGGGCTCACAGATGAATCGACCTACGCCGAGGACGTCAGGAGCGCCGAGCTGTTTTTGCAGGGCCGGGAGGACGAGGCGGTCAGTCGCCTGGAAGAACGCATGCGCCGGGCGGCCGACCAGCAGGCCTACGAACAGGCGGCCGCCTACCGCGACCAGATCCGCTCGTTATCCAAAGTCAGGGAAAGCCAGTTCGTATCGAGCAGCCGCGGCGTCGACGCGGACATCGTCGCGCTGGCAAGTTCCGGGGGGCTCATTTGCGTCAACCTGGTCGTGGTACGCGCCGGGCAGCATCGCGGGGACAAGAGCTTTTTTCCACAGAATGCCCGTGACCAGGATGAACAGTCGGCCATGGTAGCCTTCCTGGAGCAGCATTACGTCGGTCGCGATGTGCCGCCGGCGATTATTCTCAATCGACCGGTCGACTCAGGCGCGCTCGAAGAATTGCTGTTGCAGCAGTCCGGGGTAAAAGTGCAGTTCAACACCAATCCGGCTGGTGAGCGCAGGGTATGGCTGCGCATGGCGGAAAAGAATGCGGAGCTGGCAATCGCGCAGCGCATTGCCGCCCACGCCACGCAAGAAGCCAGGTTGACGGCAGTACAGCAGGCCTTGAATCTGGGCGACAACGTTCAACGTATCGAGTGTTTCGACATCAGCCATACCATGGGCGAAGCAACGGTGGCTTCGTGCGTCGTTTACGATCATGCTTCGATGCAGCCGGGCGAATACAGGACCTACAACATCGCCGGTATCGAACCCGGCGACGACTATGCGGCAATGCGCCAGGTACTCGACCGTCGTTACCGCAAGATCGTGGAAGGAGAGGGCAGATTGCCAGACCTGATCCTGATTGACGGCGGCAAAGGCCAGGTCAGCGCGGCGTACCAGGTACTCGGCGAACTCGGGCTTAGCGACCTGCCGATGGTGGGCGTGGCTAAAGGCGAGGAGCGCAAGCCTGGCCTGGAGCAGTTGATATTCCCTGAACGCAGCGAACCCTTGCGTTTGCCCGCGGACAATCCCGGATTGCACCTGATCCAGCAGATACGTGACGAAGCGCACCGCTTCGCTATTTCCGGCCACCGCAACCGGCGCGCGAAGGCGCGCAACCGCTCCACGCTGGAGGAGATCAGCGGCGTCGGGGCTAAGCGCAGGCAGCGATTGCTGTCGCGATTCGGTGGCCTGAAGGGCGTGGCATCGGCAAGCATCGAGGAACTTACGCAGGTTGAAGGAATCAGCAGGGAACTCGCCGAAAAAATCTACCAGCAACTACACTGACGCATCATGCCGTTGAACCTGCCGAACCTGATTACCTGGCTTCGCATCCTGATGATCCCGCTGCTCGTCAGCGTGTACTACATGCCGCAGGACTGGATTGCCGACCACAATAAGAATCTGGTCGCCACTTTCATCTTCAGCATCGCGGCAATTACCGACTGGCTCGACGGTTATCTTGCGCGCACGCTGAACCAGACATCGTCTTTCGGCGCTTTCCTGGATCCGGTCGCCGACAAGCTCATGGTCGCCACCGCGCTCATCCTGCTGGTCTGGCTCGGACGGGTGGAGGGTTTCATCGCGGCCATCATCATTGGCAGGGAAATCGCGATTTCCGCCCTGCGCGAATGGATGGCGCAGATCGGTCGCAGCAAGAGCGTCGCCGTGTCGTTTCTGGGAAAAATAAAAACTGTATCGCAGATGGCGGCGATCATTCTGCTGCTCTATCACGATCGCATTCTCGAACAGAACATTCACAACTGGTATGTCGAATTGAACGCCCAGGTAATCGGCAACTTCCTGATCTATGTTGCGGCGATCCTGACGCTATGGTCGATGGCGTACTATCTGAAAATGGCACTCCCCGAGTTGACCAGGAAAGAGTAGGGCGCGGCCGTTACCTTGACAAAAGGACCCCGGGTCCTATAATGCCGGTTCGTTTTTTGTGCGGGAATAGCTCAGTTGGTAGAGCGCAACCTTGCCAAGGTTGAGGTCGGGAGTTCGAGCCTCCTTTCCCGCTCCAGATTGCCAAAGGGAAAACGCGCCGCAGCGGTTTTCCCTTTTTGATTTTCGGCGGACCAGGATCTTGTGCAGGTCCGCCATGCGCAGCTGGAACAGCCCGCGCGCACCCCGGCGGGGTGGCAGAGTGGTCATGCAGCGGCCTGCAAAGCCGTGTACGCCGGTTCGATTCCGACCCCCGCCTCCATAATTTCAAATACTTAGACAAGAAGTGATGGTCCTCAGGATCGTCTGAAAGGGCCTAAAAGGGCCTCTTGCCACTCCAAAAGGTGGCCTTGCCACTCGTAATTCAGTACACTTGGCCGTCGACGCCAGTTTCTTGAGGTGCAGATGGCTACGAAACGAAAGCGCAAATCGTCGTGGGAATTCGTCGTGAAGCGCAAGGGCCTCTTGCCGCGTCCGCTTTATCTCACCTTTGCCGCCGAAGAGGAGGGCGATCAGTACGTCAGGAAGCTCGAGGCGCTGCTCGACCGCGGTGTTGTGCCGGACGAATTCCGCCGGCAACGTGGCGAACTCGTTACGATCGAAGACGCGGCTCGAGAGTATCTCGCCATCCAGAGTGTGCCCGCTTCGGACAAACGCTGCCTCGCTATAGTCGTGGGTCGGATCGGAACAACTCGACTGAGCGCCATCAACTACGACTGGGCAGAATCGTGGGTGACGGGACTCAAGCGAGAGCGCAATCTTTCGCCGAGTACGATTCGACATCATGTAGGCGCGCTCGCACGCTGTTTTGATTGGGGCACGCGTCGTGGTATTGCGGCGTTGGCGGTGAATCCACTGCGCCAGCTTCCCAAGCGATACGCCGCTTACAGTGACGGTGATGCCATCGCAGTCCGGGTGATCGAGGGCAATGCCCGCGCCGATGTCGAGCGCGATCGCCGTTTGAATCCGGGCGAGGAGCCGCGCATCCGCGCGATCCTGGCGGGAGAAAAACCCGAAGGAAGGGAGCGAGCATTCGAGGCGCGACACTTGGCGGCGCTCGAGTGCGTGTTCGACCTTGCCTTGGAAAGCGCGATGCGCCTGCGCGAGATGTACACGGTCGCGAAGGACCAGGTCTCGCTGTCGCAGCGAACGGTCTTTCTGGAGAAGACCAAGAACGGCGACAAGCGGCAGGTGCCGCTTACGTCGGTTGCTGTTAAGGTGATCCGACGCTACGAAAGACAAGTTGCCAGCGGGAAGCGCGGAATGGAGGGATTCAAGTTTGACGATGGACTTCTCTTTCCGTGGTGGAACGGCGACCAGAGTGACGATGTGCTGCGAAAGACAACCTCCATGCTGTCGCAGCAGTTCGCCCGCGTGTTTGATGCAGCGGGCTGCGCCGATCTTCGGTTTCACGATCTGCGCCACGAAGCAACCTCGCGGCTGTTCGAGCGAACCCACCTTTCCGACATTGAGATTTCTCGCATCACCGGACATAAAGACCCCAGGGTGCTGAGGCGATACTCGAACCTACGCGGCAGCGATCTGGCCGCCAAGCTCTGGTAGCTCAGGCAAGGGCCGGCTACGCCCACGGCGTCTTGGTTTGGGCTCCTGCTGCGCCCGGTCGATGACCTGAGCCACCTCCAGTTGGGCGCGCCGCGCTTGCGTCTGCTTGCGCGTCACGTCGCGCAGATATGCCACTAGTGTAGTGTCTCATAAATAACGTTACATATTATTTTCTCTTCTT
>JAYVMZ010000302.1:0-23273 GCA_043758735.1 Betaproteobacteria bacterium | reverse complement strand
AGGACATGTGCCATTCCAAAGGCAGGCGGAACGCGATTGCGTAGGGCCCGACGGCGTTCGCGGCCAAGACATTGTTATGTCGGAGAATACGCGAAACCGGGAGCGCACTCCCAAGACACGGGCGGCGAAGTCGCCGTTTCTTACAATGGGCGCACTGTCGCGGACCAAAGACGGCAATCACTTCCCCTCGCGCGCGCTCACGGGTGTGGGGTGGGAAATCAGCCTCGCGGGCGGATAGTTTGCGCGTATAGGGGCAACGTGCAGTGCCCAAAAATGGGATCGCGGTGGGCCGCGATACCGGTATCGCCCGGAACGCGCAAAAGTGGGGCAGTCGCCGAGTTGAGACAGTGTCGCCATTAAAGGTCACCTCAGAAAGGCCCTCCGGACTACGGATATTGGACATCGTCCAGGCTGATATTGGCGCCGCATGGACAACGGCGGGACCGTGGTTGCCGCCCGATGCGGTGACCACGCCGCTCTTGCGCTTGTAGGCGCGCGCTTCGATGAGGCCGAGGTCCTTGATGTGAGATTGCCAGGGGCGCCATGCCGCGATATCGCAGTCTGCCCGCATGCAAGGCTGGCGGAATGAAGGTCGAGCCGATCGCGCGCCGTACGCCTAGTTTTCGCCGTCTTGTCGGCGCCGGGGACGCCATCCCAGCCGCCGCCCAACGCCTTGAACAAATCTGCGGTCGCGGCCAGTTGCGCGCGTTGCGCTTCGACGCGGTTGAGTTGTGCGTCGAGCAGGGCGCGCTCGGCGATGAGCACGTCGAGCAGGCTCGAGATCCCGTTGTCGTAGCGCAACTGCGCCAGCTTCATGGAACTCTGCAATGCGTCGATGCGCAGCTGCTCCGCCTCCATCGACTCCCTGGCTTTACGCTGAATGACGAGGGCGTCCAGCGCATCTTTGAATGCGCTCTGGATCGCCGACCGATATTGCGCAAGCGCCTGCTGTTGGCGGGCTTCCGCGACGCCAACCCGGGATTTTGTGCGGCCGGCGTCAAACACGGTTTGCGCGGCCGAGCCGGCGAATTGCCAGACGTGCGCCGGCGCGGCGAACAAGCTGGAAAGCGACGTGCTTTCCCCTCCCGAAAAACCCGGTGAGCGATATCGACGGATAGTAAGCCGTCTTAGCCTGGCCGATGCGGGCATTGGCGGCAATCAGGCTTTGCTCGGTCTGGCGCAAATCCGGGCGGCGTTCCAGGATTTCAGAAGGCAGGCCCGAGGGTACGGACGGCGGCACGGTGAGCGCATCCATTGCCGTGCCACGCTCGACGGGTTGCATGACGATTGCGCGGGGATTGCGGCCAAGCAACATGGCAAGCGCCGTTTCCTGCCTGGCGAGCTGCCCTTCGATCGTCGGCAGCAAGGCCTGCGCCTGCGCAGATTCCGCCTCCACCTGGCGAAGGTCGAACTCGGATGCGACGCCGGCTTCGAAACGCATGCGTTGTAACGCGGTCGAAGCCCTGGCGGGTCGAAAGCGTGCGTCGCGTGATGGCCACCTGCGCGTCCAGCGCGCGCAGGTTGAAGTAACCGCGGGCCACGTCGGTGATCAGCCCGAGCCTGACAGCTTCGCGGTTGAACTGTGAGCCCAGCAACTCCGCGCGCGCGGCTTCGGCGGCGCGACGGTACTTGCCCTAAAAATCGATTTCGTAGGACGCGTCCAATGTCGCGCGATAGTCCGAATATTTCGGATCGGTTCCAGGCGGTACCGCAAGGATGGATTCCGTGCTGGCGCGATTGCGCGATGCGCTCGCGTTGGCGGAAACGCCGGGATATTGATCGGCGCGCGCGGGCGACGACAATCTGGAGGACCCGCTCGCCTATGTGCGAGCCTGTGCGCTGAATGTGCTCGATCACCTGACCACGAACGAGCAATGCCAGCGCGTATTCGAAATATGCTGCCACAAGGTCGAATATGTCGATGAAATGGCGCAGGTCCGCCAGCGCCATATCGAGGCGCGCAACAATTTCCTCAAACACATGGAGCGCGGTTTGCGCAATGCCGCGAAGAAGGGCCTGCTGGCGCCATCAGTCAATGCGCGCCTGGCGGCCGTGGGATTGCATGCGTTAGTGGACGGACTGATCGTGAACTGGGTACTCGATCCGGCGTACCTGCCTCTAGCACGGGATGCGAAGACCCTCGTGGACCAATACCTCGAACGCCTGCGCGCACTTCCGCGAAAGACCGCGCCGCGACGGGCGTCCCCCGTGTTGCGCCGGGCGCGGCACGAAGCGCGCGACTAATCCGCGGTGACAGTCCCGGTTAATCGCACGGCGCGGCCGACGGCGTCGCGTTCGGTGACCCTTCCGCTGCAATAGACCCGCTTCCACTGTCCGGCCCGGGTTTCGATGCGGAATTCCGTGCGCGAGATCGGCTTGTTGGATTTGAAAATCGCAACAAACGCTTCACGCAGCGCTTCCCGGTCTTCGGGATGGACCAGGTCGTTCAGGCGTCGTGCAGTCGTAGTGAGGGCTTGGGAACCGTAACCGGTCATGGCATTCCACTCGCGGCTGAGAAATACTTCGCCCGAAGGGATATGCCAGTCGAACAACGCGAGCCGGGAGCTTTCCAGTGCCAAATGCAGGTGTTCCTCGCTCCTGCGCAGCGCTTCTTCGGCTTCGCGGCGTTCGCTGACATCCTCGACGCTGCAGGCGAAACCGAGCAGTTGTGCGCCATCGGTCATTCTCGCGGATTTCATCGAAGCCCAGACCACTTTGCCGTTGCGATGCACGTAACGGTGTGCCGAGACGAATGCCGTCCCGGCAACCGCGGCTGCATTCCAGGCGGCAACGATTCTTTCCCGATCGTCCGGATGCAGCGTCGACTGCCAGCCGTCGCCCGATATCGCCGCTTCCGGCAGGCCGGTGATGCGTTCAAAGGCGGGATTGGATTGCACGCAGCCACCGGTGGCATCGGCCAGGAACATTCCAAGCGGCGAAGCATCGCTCATCGCGCGTAGCGTGGCGGACGATGTTCTCGTCGCGGTCTCGGCCGCCTCGCGCGAGCGCACCTGGCCGGTCAGTTTTGCCAGCGTGCGACCCAGCATCAGCGTGAGGGCCGCCAGCGCAAGTAGCAGGGCAAACGCGCGCCAGCGCATCCAGGAGGCAATGCGGTCAAGCTTTCGCTTGACCGTGAGCTGCGCATCCGCGACGAGTCCGCGTTCGATCTGGATCGACTCGGCAAACTGCGCGACTATGTTTTCCGCCTGGCTTTCTCCCTGACCCCTGTGCATCGTCTCAAGGATCACAGTCATAGTGCGCTGTCCGTCCTCTCCTGCGCTGCGTTTGACCACCAGCGGAGATGCATAACGAGACAGCCAGTCCTGCGCGGAAGCAGCGCCGCCGTCCACAAGCTGGCGTTGCCTCTCGTCTTCGACCAGCAGTGCGCGTGTTTTTTGCACAACGCCGGGAAACCGGTCGGCCGCTGCACGATAGCGATCCAGTGCGGCCGTGGAGCCGGTCAGAATGAAGCCGCGCATGCCGGATTGCATTTCCAGCACCATCATCGGCAACGGCTGCAAGGCTTCTTCGGTTTGCAAGCGCTGGTTCAGTTTTTCGGAGGCCAGTTCCAGATCGCGATACGCCGCCAGCGCAAACAGGTCGATCGCAAACAGCAGGCCGAGAGCGGCCAGGACCAGTAAAACGGGGCGGGGAAGGAAAAATCCGGATTTCTGCATAGGAGATTGACTGCTAGCGACGCTCAGGTTGCGCCTGAATGATCCAGTCGCTTTGCCGCCGCGACGACGCCGTGAAGGGGAAGTTGGAAGAAGAAGGTCGTGCTGTGGCCCGGTTCGTATACGCAGTCGATGGTCCTCCGCATTTTTCGACCCGCGATTTATCGATGGACAGTCCCAGGCCGGTGCTCCTCATCTGCCGCGCGACGGAGGATTCGGCCCTCGCGAATTTGCCTAAGCTTCGGTCGCGGAAATCCGGCGGAATGCCGGGACCGCGTTCGTCAATTTCGATGCGCACCTTTTTGCCCGCGATCCGGCACGACTGCGTCACGGATCCGTTCTTCGGCGAGAACTCCGCCGGTTTGGACAGCAGGTTGGTCAGTGCCGGCATCGGCCGATCCGGATGCGCCTGGACCTGCGGACGATCCGCTGGCAGGTCTGGTTCGACGTGAACTGACAGCGTCTGCGCGTAGGCCCGGTTCAATTCGGCGGTGCGTCGCAGTGTATTGACCACGTCGATCACCTCGGCCGTGGGGTTCATCACGCGGGAGTCCACAGCGCGCTCTTAACCTGGGCCAGGTCATAGTTCATCGGCGCGCCTCACATCCATGCGAGGGTCCGGCGGATTGCAGGCTTGGGTTTCATGTTCAATTGGCGAATCGAAATTCTCAATAATTGGTGCACCAAGTTGATGCGCGACTTGGCGTCTTGCGCACCGACCGATCGCAGACGAAGTGTACTCTCCAGTCTAATTAATTGTTTCGAATCGAAAAAAGTGAATGGCACAACGGTTGCATTGTATCGACCTGACCTCCACCCGTATCCCTACCGGACGCAATCTTGCTAACACGATGAGTATCGCCCGATTCATCAAGGAAATAGCCAGCGACGCCGACTCTGCCAGTGACCTGAGCGAGGGCGACGCGCACGATCTGTTCGCCGCCATGCTCGATGGCGGCGTGCCGGATCTGGAACTCGGCGCCTGCCTCTGTGCATTGCGGATGAAGCGTGAATCGGCCGCCGAGTTGCTCGGTTTCTATCGCGCTGCGTCGGAGCGCGTCTACATGCTCAAACCGCCGGCGACGGCTTTGCGACCGCTGGTTTTTGCGACTTACAGCGGCGCGCGGCATGAACCCAATCTGCTGCCGCTACTGGTGCTGCTGCTTCAGCGCATGGGTGTGCCGATCCTGCTGCACGGAACCCTGGAAGGCGGCGGTCGGGTTGCCAGCGCGTATATTCTGCGCGAACTCGGCGTGCTCCCCGGCGGTTCGCTGGCGCAGGCGCAGAAGTCGCTGGACGAAGAGTTGCTGGCATTTGTGCCGACCGCCGTTCTTTGTCCCGGCCTGGCTAATCTGCTGTCTTTGCGCAGCCGGCTCGGCGTGAGGAATCCCGCACACAATCTGGTGACCTTGCTCGATCCGTTCGAGAGTGGCGGATTGCGGATTGTGTGCGCCGACAAGCCACAGGAGCTCGAGAAACTGGAAGCGTTCCTGCAGGCCACCGGATTCGACGCCCTGTTGATGAAGAGCACCGAGGGCGAACCGTTTGCCAATCCCAAACAGCGGCCGCGCATCAAATTCTTCCGCCAGGGTGAGTCGATCGTGCTGTTCGAGGAAGAAATGTTGTCGGCCCGTACTTCCCTGAGCCAGCCGGCGGCAATTGATGCGGCCGCCACTGCAGGATGGGTCAGGCAGGCGATGGCGGGCCAGGTTCCCATTCCCCACCCGCTGGTGAACCAGCTCGCATGCTGCCTGTACGCTTCCGGCTACACGGATGACATGAACCAGGCCAAGGCCATCGCCGCAGTGGAGGCGGGCGGCCTCACGCCGCAGGTTCACGGGCGGTCCGCCGACGGGGCACACACCCGGGGCCCCGGCTGAGCCCGCAGCGCGCTGCCCGCGCGCAGCAGGCCGGTATCGATCTGAAGCCATGACTATCAAAGACACAACGGTTGCGCCGGAGAACATCGTCTGCACCGGCATAACGCTGGGCAAACCCCTACTGCAATTGCAACTGGGGCATGCGACGGCTGCGGTGCCGGGCAAGAACAACGAGGATTTCCATGGCATCGTCACCCCGCGCGAGAAAAAGGAAGCGCAGACCAGGGGAATTGCCGTGGCCATTGCCGACGGTGTCAGCGGAAACGGCGGCGGGCGGCTGGCTTCGGAAACCGCCGTGAAAAGCCTCTTGCGGGATTTTTACGGCGCGCCCGCCATCTGGAACATCACCCGGGCGCTCGACAAGCTTTTGCGATCCATCAACGACTGGCTGTTGTCCGAAAATGCGCGCCACCCGGAATACGAAGGCATGGTAACGACCCTTACCATGATCGTTTTCAAGGGCAACTACTATCACATGGCACACGTCGGCGATACACGCGTCTACCGACGGCGTGGCGAAGTATTCAAGCAATTGACCATCGACCACACCTGGGAGCGTGCCGACATGCGCCACGTCCTCAAGCGGGCAGTCGGACTCGACACCCACCTCGTGGCGGACTACACCGATGGCGAATTGATCCCCGGCGACGTCTTCCTCATTGTGAGCGACGGCATCTGGGAAGTGCTGGGCGAACATGCCGTCCGCGAAGTGATGCAGGAAGGTGGGCCGACCCAGGCGATCGCGGAAAAATTGGTGAAACGATCGATCAAAAATCAGGTCCAGTACATGGGACGCAACGATGCAACAGCGATTGTCATAGCGGTCGACGAGTATCCGGTCGGCCAGTGATTCGCTTCCGCTGTTTTGCCGCGTTCCATTAGACTAGCGCGCTTTTCAGCGCGCCAATTTTCACACACCTGATCAGGAGATCGACAAGTGCAGCATCAGCTCCCACCCCTCCCGTACGCATTGGACGCCCTGCAACCGCATATCTCGAAGGAAACGCTGGAATTCCACTACGGCAAGCACCATCAGGCCTATGTCACCAATCTCAATAATCTGGTGAAGGGCACCGAATTCGAGAACGCCGGCCTCGAGGATATTATCCGCAAATCATCCGGTGGCATTTTTAACAATGCCGCGCAAGTGTGGAACCATACCTTCTACTGGAATCGTCTGGCGCCGCGCGCCGGTGGCGAACCGAAAGGGCCGCTCGCGGAAGCGGTCAGCCGTAAATTCGGATCCTTCGCCTCATTCAAGGAAGCATTCTCGAAGAGCGCGGTCGGCAACTTCGGATCCGGATGGACCTGGCTGGTGAAGAGGGCGGACGGCAGGGTGGACCTGGCGAATACGTCGAACGCCGCCACGCCGCTGACCGGACCGGACAAGCCGCTGCTGACTTGTGATGTCTGGGAACACGCCTACTACGTGGATTACCGCAATCGCCGGCCGGATTACGTTGCCGCGTTCTGGAACCTCGTGAACTGGGAATTCGCGGCGAAGAATTTCGCCGGCTGATCGTATCCGCGAATCGCATCGGGGGCGTCGTTCGGCGCCCCTTTCTATTTTTCCCGCCGCATGCCGGCCGACGCCGCGGACATTGACCGCGCTAGGACGCGCGACTATTGCGGTGCAAGCCTGCGTTCTCTACACTGGCCCCGGTTTTATAACGCAAGGGAGGGGAAGATGAAAAATCCGCTGGATTCGCTCTGGGGCACGGTGATAACCGGTTTCGTGCTGACTGTCATCCTGTACTACGTAGTCAAATCCTTGATAGGGGGATAAGCCATGGAAATGCTTCCCGGAATTTATCGCTGGATCCATGTCCTGGCCGGCATCATGTGGGTCGGCTTGCTCTACTACTTCAATTTCGTGCAGGTGCCCGCCATGAAGGCGGCGCAGGCAGACGGTTCAGCGGCAGGCATCAGCAAGCATGTTGCGCCGCGTGCCCTGTTCTACTTCCGCTGGGCTGCACTTGTAACCTGGCTCGCCGGAGCGGCTTTGCTGAGTTCGCATTTCGTCGCGGCATTCACGTTCCAGGCGGGCTATCAGAAAATCGGCATCGGCGCCTGGCTGGGCACCATCATGCTGCTCAATGTGTGGGGCATCATTTGGCCGAACCAGAAGAAAATTCTGGGCCTGGTGCAGGCGACGGACGAGCAGAAGAACAAGGCGCGTCGGGTTGCATTCCTCGCTTCGCGCACCAACACGGCGCTGTCAATCCCGATGCTGTTTTTCATGGTGGCGCAAACGCATATTCCGATCTAGGCGCAACCGCATTGGATGCAAACGCCCGGGCGCGCCCGGGCGTTTTTCATTTTGCCCGCGGCAAGGCTTTCAGGCCCTCGACCAGGTCGCCCGATTTGATGCCCTGCCTCCTGAACCAGCCTCGGTTCATTTCCAGCGCATAGGCCGCCGGGCCGGACGAGGCGTGTGCTTCCTCCGAATACGGTTCCATATCAGCTATGTTGAGAATGCGCCCGTTCGCATCGATGAATGCGACGGCAAGCGCGATCCGGGTGTTCTTCATCCACATCGCCGACGTTTCAGGGCGCGTGTACAGAAAAATCATGCCACTGTTTTCGGCGAGCCTGTCGCGGAACATCAGGCCCCGCCGACGGTCTTCCTCGGTGCCGGCCACTTCCGCGCGGATTTCGTGCTTCTTTATCCGTAACGGGTAGGTAATGAGCGGGTCGGCGTGTGCCGACAGCGTCGTCGCAAACATTACTAGCGCGACTTTCGCGAAAAGCAAACGGCTTTTTGGGATTCGCATTTTAATTTTGGTAGATGAAACTGGAAGTGAATGCACCATTGCGGAAGTTTGCCGACGGTGCGAGGTTTTCGTCCACTCAAATTTCCATCATTAAAGTACTTATGCGGCAGCTGCACACAGATGTGCCCGAGGCGGCGGCCGCCGCATTTCGGCCAGGCCGCGCATGTGCGCCTGAGTCGCAGACTGCGTACGGGCAGGACGGACCGAATGCAGGTGGCATTGAATGCCTGGGACGCCCCGTCACGTTATTGGTGCGACGCAATAATTCTGCCATCGTGAACGTGTTCCGTTACGGGGCAGAAATGTGTTGACAACATATTGCGTAACTCTTATTTTCGCCCTGCAGTAAAGCTGGTCTAGAACTGAAACTTCTCAGGTTGTCCGGTCTTGCTTTACGCATCGAGGCAGTAATCAAAACCTAATGCGCGGTGTCAGGCTCTAAGCACTGCGCACTTCTTCGGGAGGTTTAAAAAAAATGGTGAAGCAATCGTTGCACCTCAAACGTGCTGCGGTATCCCTCGCTGCAATCGCAGCGATCGGTGCTTCTGGGGTTGTCTCCGCTCAAGGTCTGGATAGCGCTGAATCCAAGCTCTTTCCGAACTACGTGACGGATGACATGCTTCTGAATGCCGACAAGGATGCGCAGAACTGGCTCCATTATGGTCGTGACTATCAAACTACGCGCTACAGCCCGCTGACTCAGGTCAATCGGGAAAATGTCAAGAAGCTGACCCCCGTCTGGAACCTGTCGTTTGGCGTTCTGGAAGGTCAAGACAGCCAAGCGGTCGCGGTTAACGGAATGGTCTATGTCACGACATCTTTCAACAAGGTAATCGCGGTCGACGGTGCTTCGGGCAAGGTGGCTTGGAAGTACGAACGCGAACTGCCGGGCGACGTGTTCCCGAAGCTGTGCTGTGACGTTGTGAATCGTGGCGTGGCCGTCTACAAGAACAAGGTTTACCTGGCTACCCTCGACGCGCACATCGTCGCACTCGACAGTGGTTCCGGAAAAGTGGTCTGGGACAAGAAGATCGGCGATTACACCTATGCCGAAACCTTCACCATCATGCCAATGGCCCTGCGCAACAAGATCATCTTCGGTACAGCAGGTGCTGAATATGGCGTGCGCGGCTGGATTGCGGCAATCGACGCCGATACGGGTGCTCCAATCTGGAAGACCTACACGATCCCCGGCCCGGGCGAACCCGGCAATGATACCTGGCCCGGCGAATCCTGGAAGTACGGCGGCGGCTCGGCCTGGATCACTGGCGCGTACGACAAGGAAACCAACTCCCTGTACTGGCCCGTGGGCAACCCCGGCCCGGACTTCGACCGCCACGTTCGTATCGGCGACAACCTGTTCACCAACAGCAACCTGATGCTCGATCCGGACACCGGCAAGATCAAGAGCTATTTCAACTACACCCCGAATGATCCGTACGATTACGACGGCGTGAACGAAATGATCCTGGTCGACGTCGGCGGCAAGAAGCTCTGGCTTCACGGTTCGCGCAACGGTCACCTCTATGGTATCGACCGCGTCAACACGACCAAGGGCAAGGCTGGCAATGAGCACAAATGCGTTTGGGTTACCGCAATGCAGCGCGTAAACTGGACCAAGCCGATCACCCCGGCCAACAACTGCAAGCCGATCTACAATTATCCTGAGAAGGATGTGGTGTACGACAAGGTGACCACCGACATCGCTCCGTCCCTGGACGGCGGCAAGGAATGGCACCCGATGGCTTACAGCCACCGCAGCAAGATGGTCTACGTGCCGGTGTACGACTTCGCCATGGATCTCCAAGCCAAGAAAATGGAATGGAAGCGCGGCGAATGGTATCTGGGCGCGAAGATCATCAACTTCAACGCGGGTGCTGGCTCCACCAAGGGCTATGACGCTGCGACCGGCAAACTCGCCTGGCAGAAATCCCAGAGCTACCCGGCAACCGGCGGCATGCTGGCCACCGGCGGCGGCCTGGTGTTCTACGGCGATCCCGAAGGCTATTTCAACGCTTTGAACGACGAAACCGGTGAGCAACTCTGGTCCTTCCAAACCGGTTCCGGCATCCACGGCAACCCGACGACCTTTACGGCGCAAAATGGCAAGCAATATGTTGCCATTGTTTACGGCGCGGGCGGCGGCGGCATCTGGCCCATATTCTATTCAGAGTTCCTGAAGAAGAATCAAAAGGGCGGCGGCCTGATGGTTTTTGCTGTTGAGTAATATTCAGCAGCGGACGCGAAGTTGAGGTAGTACGCGGCAACAGCAAGGCTAAGGGGGGCAAAGCGTCTGCCCCCCTTATTTTTTGTGCGGAAGCGGCAGTAGACTGTCGACTAGGGTAAACCGGCAAAGCTGCAGCAACGTTGACGAGGAATAAAAGGGGAATGGCCGACACGATTCTTAAAGGAGTTGAATGTGCGTAAGTTATTCAGTTTGTATGGATTGACCTTGTTACTCGCGTTGACGTCGGCGACAGTCCGGGCGCAGACCGATCCGGATGAAATCACTGATACGCTGGAGCGTTCGAAAGCGAAGGGCAAGCTGGTGGCGTGTGCCGATCCTTATTCCTTCCCTTCAGCGGCCCAGAATACCGATCCACCCGGATACGACGTCGAGATTATCCGCGAAGTCGCGAAGCTTGGCGGCATGCGCCTGGAAATTGTTTGGGCGGATACGGGCACCCGTGGCGGCACCTCCCGTGCATTCCGCAACTCGATACTCAGAAAACGCTGCGACGTTTTCCTCGGTATGTCCGACAGTGGCGACGATGACATGCTGATGGGACAACTGGCCTTCACCAAGCCTTACCTCGGCATGGGCTATGTGCTGGTCGTGCAGGGCAAGGCCGCCGACAAGAAGGCGCTGGCCGAGCTCAAGGACGCCAATATTAAGGTTGGCGTGCCCATGTCCACGCCGATAGACGATTATCTTTTTACCCGCGACATTCCGCGGTCGCTGTACCTGGACAATCGCCGCATCATGCAGGCAATGGCAAATGGCGAAATCGACGCCAGCATGGTGTGGGCTACCGCAATTTCCGTCGCGCGTCGTGAATATCCCGATGCGAAGTTTCACATGGTGGAAGGTTACGTGCCCGAAGCCGATCAGCGCTGGAATCTTAATTTCGTTGTGCGCAAGCAGGACCAGACTTTGATGAAGTTCATAGACGACTCGGTTTCGAAACTGCTCGAGAACGGTAAAATGAAACAGATCGTCGAGAGCTACAGCGTCCCGTTTTATCCGCCTTTTTAATAGGTTTCCTAGGGAGGGTTGTCTGTTATGTCAGGTTTGAAACTCAATACGATATTTGTGAAGCTGGCAGCGATTGCTGTCTTTGCCACCGCCTTTGGCCTGGCCTTGCCTGCCGCGGCCCAGCACAAGGCGAACGCCGACGACATGGAAGTGCCGACCAACGACCTGAAGGTCGTCGAGACGGGCAAAGCCTGGTTCGCACGGCGCTGCTCGTTCTGCCACGGCAGCGACGGCCACGGTGCCAAGGGACCGTGCCTGTCCTGTGGCGTGTTCAAATATACTGGCAACACAAACAGCAGCATTTACATCACGATCGCCACCGGCGTTTCGAAGAATCTCGGCGGTACGATGGGTGCGTTCGGCACGACGATGAACCAGGACGAGATTCTCAGCGTGATCACCTTCCTGCGCTGGGAAGAAAAACGTCGCATCGATGCCGGCGAAATCCCCGATCCGTACAAGAACAAAAACGAAGACGCGATGGTGTTCCCGACACCGAAGTGACGGTAAGTCGATTAACGTAAAAGACAAAGGCCGGCATTCGCCGGCCTTTGTCTTTCTGGTCCGCGCAACTCCCAGTCAACGTTTGCCGGTGCTGCCGAAACCGCCTGCACCGCGCGTGCTCTGCGTGAATTCGTCGACCAAGTTGAAACCTAACTGCACGACCGGCACAACGACAAGCTGGGCGATTCTTTCCATCGGATTCAAAGTGAAAGCTACCGCGCCGCGATTCCACAGGGAGACCAGAATCTGCCCTTGGTAGTCCGAGTCGATCAATCCGACAAGGTTGCCGAGGACTATGCCGTGCTTGTGGCCCATGCCGGAGCGCGGCAGCACCATGGCCGCCAGGCCTGGGTCCGCCAGGTGGATTGCGATGCCCGAAGGAATCAACTCAGTCTGGCCCGGCTTCAAGACTAACGGGGTATCTATGCAGGCCCGCAGATCGAGTCCGGCGGACCCGGACGTAGCGTAAGCAGGCAACTGGTCACGCAGGCGCGCGTCCAGGATCTTGACGTCGATATTGTGCATCGGATTTCTTCTTGTTGGGGTTCAGGCGCGAACGACCGTCTTGCGTGCCCGATACAACTTTGCTAAGTGTCCTATCAACTGACGCGCCTGGTCGAGTTTGGACGAACGGCCAAGCCGATGGCTGCCTTCGTCGTCGAACAGTACCAGCTCATTGTCATCGGCTTCGATCGCTGATTGCACGAGATTCGCGGCAAGCAAAGGAAGTTTTTTGCGGCGGCGCTTTGCTTCTGCATGCTCTTCGAGCTTTTCGCTTTCCGCCGCGAAGCCGACACAGAATGGCGGATTGGGCCGCTTGGCAATCGACTCGACGATGTCCGGATTGAGCGCGAGTTCAAGGTTCGGAACGCCGCCTTCTTTCTTGATTTTCTGCGTTCCACCGTTGGCGACGTAGTAGTCCGCGACTGCGGCGACCGCTATAAATATGTCCGCGCCGTTTGCCTGGGCGTTCGCCGCTTCGAACATTTGCCGAGCGGTTTCGACGCGGAATACTTGCGCTGCTGCAGGCGGTTCGAGTGCGACGGGTCCCGAAATCAGTGTCACTCTGGCGCCGGCTTCCAGCGCGGCGCGAGCCACGGCATAGCCCATTTTCCCCGAGCTGCGATTGGTCAGGCCGCGCACTGGATCGATGGGTTCGAAAGTGGGGCCGGCCGTGACAACCACATGTGTGCCGGACAGTAGTTTGGGCCGGAACCACGCCGAGATTTCTCCGGCCACGTCCGTCGGCTCGAGCATGCGCCCCATGCCAACCTCGCCGCACGCCTGGTCGCCCGCGTCCGGTCCAAGCACGACGATGCCGTCCTTGCGTAGCTGCGATAGGTTGCGCTGCGTGGCCGGGTTTTCCCACATCTGGCGGTTCATTGCCGGCGCCACCATCAAGGGACATTCCCGCGCGAGGCACAGTGTGGACAGCAAGTCATCGGCACTGCCGTGCACGAGCTTGGCCATGAAATCGGCAGTCGCGGGCGCTACCACGATCAGAGCCCGGTCACGAGACAACTCTATGTGCGGCATGCCGTTTGGTACCTGGTTATTCCACATACCGGTGTAGACCGGCTTGCCAGATAATGCCTGCATCGTAACGGGAGTGATGAACTGGCAGGCAGATTCGGTCATGACAACCTGGATGTCAGCGCCGCCGCGTTGCAATTCGCGCAGTAGTTCCGCCGATTTATAGGCGGCAATGCCACCAGTGATGCCCAGAAGAATGCGTTTACCGCCGAGTTCTACCATGTGGCCAGTTTACCAAGGTGCCCGGGCCGCAGTGTAAACTGTTGTTGTCAAATATAAAAGTCCAGACATCGCATGGCTATCAACAATTGGCCGGAAGACGACCGGCCGCGCGAAAAATTATTGGCGAGAGGGCCCGGTAGCCTTTCCGATGCCGAATTGCTGGCGATTTTCCTGCGTACGGGGACCAGGGGGAAGAGCGCGGTCGACCTCGCCCGGGTGCTGCTTGGGAAATTCGGCTCGCTGGCGGGCATTGTAGGCGCCAGCCGCGAGGCGTTTTGCGATGTCCCCGGCCTCGGCAGTGCCAAGTATGCACAACTGCACGCGGCCACCGAGCTCACCCGGCGCGCCCTGGCAGTGGAAATGAAGGCAGGTCTCAATCTGAGTTCGCCGACGGCGGTACGCGACTTCCTACGGCTTTCCATCCAGAACCGCCAGGTCGAAGTCTTCGTAGGATTGTTCCTGGACGCCCAGAACCGCGTCATCGCCGTGGAGGAGTTGTTCAGCGGGACCTTGACCCAGACCAGTGTATTTCCGCGCGAGGTCGTCAGGCGCGCCCTGCATCACAATGCGGCCGGCGTGATCTTTGCCCATAATCACCCTTCCGGCGTGGCCGAACCCAGTCATGCCGATGAGACCCTGACGCAGGCCTTGAAGGAAGCGCTTGCTCTGATAGACGTCCGTGTCCTGGACCATTTCGTGGTGGGCCGGGGCGCCACGCTGTCATTTGCCGAGCGCGGGCTGTTATAAAGGCCCGCCGGACCACGCCAAGGTTGAGTAAGCCGCTGGAATTATGATATAAAGCGCATCCTTTACGAATTCGCAGGGACGCGTAAGCTGGCGGCCCGATCGGAACACAGTCTGGAGAAGCCATTATGGCGAGAGTATGTGAAGTAACCGGCAAGAAGCCGGTAGTCGGAAACCGCGTGTCCCACGCCAATAACAAGACCAAGCGCCGGTTCCTGCCGAACCTGCAATACCGCCGATTCTGGGTCGAGAGCGAAAATCGCTGGGTGAACATGCGCGTGAGCAATGCCGGCCTGCGTACCATCGACAAGAAGGGTATCGACGTGGTTTTGGCCGAGTTGCGCGCTCGCGGCGACAAGTTCTAACCATTCAAGCCGGAGAGCGCCATGAGAGAGAAAATTAAACTGGAGTCCTCTGCCGGAACGGGACACTTCTACACCACCACCAAGAACAAGCGCACCACGCCGGACAAAATCGAGATGAAGAAATTCGACCCGGTTGCCCGCAAGCACGTGCTCTACAAGGAAACCAAGCTGAAGTAGTCCGCTGGTGCCTGAATGAAAAAAGCCCGCCGATTGGCGGGCTTTTTATTTGGTCCGTCCTGACTCGCGGTCAGGCGTAGCTGCGCAGCTTGCGCGAGAAATCGCGCAACGGCGCGATGTCGCTTTTCTCGGCGCGATGACACCAGTCTTCCAACTGGGAAAGTAGCTGTTCCTTATTGGCCGTCGACCGTTGCCACAGCATCGCCAGTTCCTGCCGCATCGAATAGACCGTGGTCAGAACCTTGCTGGTGCGCAGCACTTCGTCCAGTTTGGCCTTCTCCTGTTCAGGCACCAGCTTGGCGTCCAGGTGCAGCCAGTGCTTCATGGTCTGCAAGTCGACGGTATGGCCAGTCTTGTGCTCGCGCATGCGGCGAAGTTCATCCGCACACGTGGTCCGCAGCGAGCGCGTAAAGCGCGCCAGGACGTCGTAGCGGTGGGTGATGACAGCCTGAAGGGTCTGCAGGTCGCACTTCAATTTGCCCGCTTTCATCTTGACCTGGGGTGCCAGCTTCTTGACTTGGGCGAGGCCGAAAGTTTCCAGCACGCGGATATAAAACCAGCCGATATCGAACTCATACCACTTGTTCGACAGGCGGGCCGACGACGCATAGGCATGGTGGTTGTTATGCAACTCCTCGCCGCCGATCAGAATTCCCCACGGCACGATGTTGGTGCTGGCATCTTCCACCTGAAAAGTGCGGTAGCCGAAATAATGGCCCACGCCGTTGATGACGCCGGCTGCAGTGACCGGAATCCACAACATTTGTATCGCCCAGATGGTCAGGCCCAACGGCCCGAACAGCAGGATGTCGGATACCAGCATGATGGCAACACCGCCCTTGTCCGTACGGGTATAGACGTTGCGCTCCATCCAGTCGTCAGGGGTCCCGTGGCCGTATTTGTCCAGGGTTTCCTGGTTGGCCGCTTCCTTGCGATAAAGCTCGCTGCCTTCAAGCAGCACTTTCTTCAGGGTCAGGACTTGCGGGCTGTGCGGATCTTCCTCGGTCTCGCATTTAGCGTGATGCTTGCGGTGGATGGCTGTCCACGCCTTGGTAGACATGCCGGTGGTCAGCCACAACCAGAGGCGAAAGAAGTGGGTGACGACGGGATGGAGGTCCAGCGCGCGATGCGCCGAATGACGATGCAAGTAAATGGTCACGGCCGCAATGGTGATATGGGTCATCAGCAAAGCGACCAGTAAGTAGCCCCACCATGGCAATACGACAATGCCGTTTGCCCAGATTGGCAAGTCCATAAACCCGTTCACATTCATGCAGGTAACCTCATAAAATCAATGATATCAACGATGATTGTACAGTACGGGTGGGTTCCCGCAAGGTAATTTTTAGTAACAAAACCTAAGGGATATCCTGATGGAGCATTGCCCGCAAATGAACCCACAAAAAGCTCATTTCGGCGCTAATTCACCGGAATTGAGCCCACCAACAATGCGGACATCGCGCTGTGGAAAGGGGATCTCGATATTGTTGGCGCCGAAGCTCTTGTATAGCGCCAGATTCAGGTCCGAATTGAGGTTCAGCTTGCCCCGCTCCGGATCCTCGATCCACGCCATCAGTTCAAGATTAATACCGTTATCGCCAAAAGCGGTCAGAAGGGCGGCCGGGGCCGGATCTTTCAATACCCTCGGATGTGAATATGCGGCTTCCAGCATCAATTTCAAGGCAGTTTCGAGGTTGCTCGAATAACTAATCTGTACGGGTATGCGCATCAGCACGCGGCGGTTGGAATACGAATGGTTGATCACCGTTGAAGTGATCACGGTTTCATTCGGCACGATCGCCTCCGTGCCGTCCGGGCCGCGAACGATGATGCAGCGCGACGTGAGTTTCGTGACTTCGCCGTAGAAATGATCGACCGTCACCAGGTCGCCGGGACTGACGGTGCGGTCGAGCAGAATGGTGAAGCCGCTGATGTAGTTGGCGACCACTTTTTGCAGGCCGAAGCCGATGCCCACGCCGAGCGCGCCGCCGAAAACGGAAAGCACGGTAATGTCGATGCCGACGATCGGCAACGCAATCAGGATCGCAACGATGACCAGGACGCTGCGCAGGATCTTGGTCAGGGCGAAGCGCAGGTTGATCTCGACATGCTGCAAGGCCATGATGCGCGACTCGAGTATCCGGCCTATCCAGAGTGCGGCCATCACAGTCAGCACGACCGTGAGCAATGCGGTGAAAACCATTGCCAGCGAGAGGCGCTGTTGGCCAATGCGAAATGCCGTGTCCTCGAGGAACCTGCCGATGGCCGGCAGCAACCCGACGATGTGCATGGCCACGCCCAGCCATACCAGCCACGAAATCGCCATTTCCCAGGAGCGCAGCATGCCCCCTGGCGCGAAGGTATGCCGCAACAGGTAGACCACGCCGCGGATGATCACCATCGCCAGCATTAGCGGAACGGCGACGTTGAGCAGGTGAATGGGTTGGTGGTCTTCGAGCGCCCAGCGACCGATCAGCAGCAACAGCAGGGCCGTCACCGGGAACAGTTCACGGTTCATCCCGCCGATGCTGATGCGCATCGTTTTTTCCGGATCGGCGGCGACGGCGGCGGCCATCATGCGGCGGCGCATATAGCGCGCGGCCTGCCACGCGATGAGCAGCGCCAGCGCGACGATCGCGAGCTGCCACAGGATCACACCGCGTTGCAGGTCGTCGAACAGGTCGCTGAGCAAGCGCCCGACCTCGGTTGACTGGTTCTTCATGTCTCCCCCTATGACGCAGGAATTTTACGTCACCTGGATTGCTTGCGGACCATCGCGACCGCATGTTCGCGATGCTGCTGCCAGTTTGCGAAGAACGCGCGGGTAAGTTCCGGATTACCGTGCAACACGAGTACGTTCTCCGCGTTGCGATTCTGCGCCGCAAACGTGAAATTGAAGCTGCCCGTGACGAGCGCGGGTTGTCCGGTGTCGTGGTCGATGACGATCACCTTGTTGTGGGCGGCCGAGTGATCGGCATCGGCGAACACGGCCATACCGGCTGCGGCCAAGGACTGCATCGCGGCCGAATCGATCGAATCCGTTTGATCCCGGTCAGCGATGATCTCCACGTTCAGTCCGCGGCGATGGGCGCGAATCAGCGCATCGGCAATGTCGCGGTGGGTGAAGCTGAATGCCTGGACCAGAACCTGCGACCTGGCGGCGTCGATCGTTCGTATGATCAGGCCGGCGGCATCGTCGCCCGGGGTGAAGGCGTACTCGATGCTGCCGATCGCGGGCACGACATTTGAAGACTCAAAAGCACATACATGCCCTGCGAGTGCAAGGCTGGCGATCAGCAGCGTGACGTGCAGCGCCTTCATGCGGTCATCCGTCTTTGCATGACCGCTGCAAAGAAGGCGTCGGTATCGTGCAGCTGCGGACGCAGTTCCAGATAATCGTCGCCGTCGAGCGCGATATGGCTTTCATCGAGCGCACGGCGGCAACTCAAGCGTTCGAAATCCGGGTGATTTGCGAGAAAATACTCGGCCACCGCGCGATTTTCCTGGCCCAGCACGCTGCAGGTGGCATAGACCAGGCGTCCTCCCGGTTTGAGCAATGTCGCCGCCGCCGAGAGGATCGCGCGCTGTTTTACCGCAAGTTCATCGATCGATCGCGGTGACTGGCGCCATTTCAGATCGGGATTGCGCCGCAAGGTGCCCAGGCCGCTGCACGGGGCATCCACCAGCACCCGATCGATCTTGCCGGCCAGGCGTTTGACCTTGATGTCGTTCTCGTTTGCGATGATTTGCGGATGCACATTGGAGAGGCCGGAGCGTTTGAGCCGGGGCGCCAGGTTCTTCAGTCGCTTTTCCGAAACATCCAGCGCATACAACCGCCCCTGGGATTGCATCATCGCGCCCATCAGCAAGGTTTTGCCGCCGGCGCCGGCGCAAAAATCAACCACCATCTCGCGCCGCCGTGGCGCAACCAGATAGCCCAGCAGCTGGCTGCCTTCGTCCTGCACCTCGATTGCGCCGCTGGCAAACAATTTATGGCGGTTGATGGCAGGCTTCCCGGCGACACGGATGCCGACCGGCGAATACCGTGTCGGCTCGGCGTCAAAACCGCTCGTCCGCAGATCGCGCAACACCTGTGCGCGATCGGCCAGAAGCGTGTTGACGCGCAAATCGAGCGGAGCGCTTTTGAGCATGGCACGGCCGAAGGTGGCAGCTTCCTGTTCCGAAGTTTCGGCCACCAGTCTGTCGTATAGCCAGTCGGGCAAGCTGAGTTTTACGGCAGGTGGGAGCGCCTCGCTGTCAGCGGCCTTGAGTTGCACAGTCCAATCGTGGTCGCTGCTTTTGAGGAAGGATTCGAGTTGACCGAGTCCGTAGCCCTGTACCTTGATCAGCGCGGCGCAAACGAGCTTGCGCGGAGTAGGCTCGGGGACGAGTTGCTCGAGCAAGCGCTTATGGCGCAGGACGGAAAACACGGTTTCGGCGATGAAGGCGCGGTCGCGCTGGCCCAGCGTGCGGTTTGCGCTGAAGAAGTTGCGCAATACCGCGTCGGCCGGATGGAGCATTGGCAATGCGAGATCGACGGCCGCAGTCGCCGCCTGCATCATTGCCGGGGTAGGTTGCATCTATTAATACGAAATCGCGGTAATGGTCGAGTCCAGAATGGTGCCGTCTTTTTCAATATAGCGGATTTGCACGGGAAGGTAGTGATGCCCGACTGCGAGCCAGACCTCGAAACCGCGCTTGTCGTCGACATCGCGCACTTTCTGGAAGTGCAGCGTTTCCAGTTCGCCGATGGGCGTTTTAATTTTCTCCTTGCCGACCATTTGGTATTTGTAGCCCGACAACTTGCGGCCGTCGGTCAGGTGCACCGGGGGAAGTTCTTCGTCTGGCGACCTGAACGCGAACGCATAGGCGAAGCTGGTCTGGTCGAAGCTGTTGTCCGGCAGCGCCACGGTGGTGACGTTGTCGCCGTCGGTCAGCCCGAGCTGCCTGGACTCCCAATCGAAGTCCGCAGCCCGCTTCGGTTTGCGCGTGCGTTCTTCCTGGAAATGCAACGGCCGCAGGCCGCTCTTCGTCACCAGTCCGCGCGCCTCGCGGTGGATGTTCATCTTGTACAGAATGGCTGCCAGGCCGATGGTCTTCGAATCGCTGACGATCGAATATTGTTTGCCGTCGTGTTCGAGTACGTCGCGTCCATCGCCCAGATGCATGGATCCGGAATTGACGGAGAAATCCATTTGCACGCGGTGCGGCGGCTGGGCGGCCCATGCCGGGGCGGTGAGGAGCATCAGCACGATCAGGGCGTGGCGCATCATTTGAGCAATGGGGAAATAATTGGAACTGGGTTGCGCCATGCGGCGGATAGTCTCACGTGGTTGCCCTCGATTGCGAGCCGGCCTTCCAGAAACCAGCGGATGGCCTGCGGATAGACGACGTGCTCCTGTTGGAGTACACGGGCGGCCAGGCGTTCCTCGTCGTCGTCGGGCAGCACTGGGACGGCAGCCTGGATGACGATCGGCCCGTGGTCCAACGTGGCGGTGACGAAATGCACGGTGCAGCCGTGCAGCTTGACGCCTTCATCGAGCGCGCGCTGGTGCGTATCGAGGCCGGAAAACGCCGGGAGCAGGGAAGGATGGATGTTCAGGATCCTGCCGCTGAATCTTTCGATGAATTGCTCCGTGAGGATGCGCATGAAACCGGCCAGCACGATCAGGTCGGGACGATACGCCGCGATGGCGTCGCCCAGCGCCTTGTCGAAACTCGTCCGATCCGCATAATCGCGGTGGTTCACCAATTTGGTTTCTACTCCGGCGCTGCGCGCGAACTGCAGGCCCCGCGCCGACGGATTGTTGCTGATGACCGCGGCGATCTGCGCATCCAGTTTTGCCTCGAGCAGCGCCTGCATGTTGCTGCCGCGGCCCGATATCAGGATTACGATGCGCTTCATCGTCCCTTTCAGATGACCACGGTTTGCGCTTCGTCACCGCGCCTGCTGCGGACTTCGCCGATGCGGTAGACGGCTTCACCTTCCCGCCGCAGTGCCTCGATCGCGCGCACCGCATGCGCCGCGGCGACAATCGCCACCATGCCGATGCCGCAGTTGAACACGCGGTGCATCTCGGCTTCTGCGACATTGCCGTTCTTCTGCAGCCAGTCGAACAGCGGCGGCCGCGGCCACGCGCTCTTTTTCAGTTCAGCGCACACGTTCCGCGGCAGCACGCGCGGCACGTTTTCCACCAGCCCGCCGCCGGTAATGTGCGCGAGGCCCTTGATGGGGACTTCCTGCAGCGCGGCCAGCACGGATTTCACATAAATGCGCGTGGGCGTCAGCAATGCTTCTCCCAACGTGCGGCCCTCGAAGGCGGATGACAGGTCCGCGCCGGAAGTGTCGAGGATCTTGCGGATCAGCGAATAGCCGTTGGAATGCGCGCCGCTGCTGGCCAGCCCGAGAATGACATCGCCCGGGACGATATCCGCGCCATCGATGATTTTGCTTTTTTCCACTGCGCCGACGGCAAAGCCGGCGAGGTCGTATTCCCCTGGCGGGTACATGCCCGGCATTTCGGCGGTCTCGCCGCCGATCAACGCGCAGCCGGCCAGTTCGCATCCCGCGGCAATACCCTTCACGACTTGCGTCGCGGTTGCCACATCGAGCTTGCCGCAGGCGAAGTAGTCGAGAAAGAACAGCGGTTCGGCGCCTTGCACCAGGATGTCGTTCACGCTCATCGCAACCAGGTCGATGCCCACCGTGTCGTGCCGGTCCAGGTGAAACGCCAGTTTTAGCTTGGTGCCTACGCCGTCGGTGCCCGATACCAGCACGGGCTCCTTGTATTTTTTCGGCACTTCGAATAGCGCACCGTATCCGCCTATGCCGGCCAGCACGCCGTCGCGCAGGGTGCGTTTAGCGAAGGGCTTGATGTTGTCGACAAGCTGATCCCCGGCATCGATGTCGACGCCGGCGTCGCGATAGGACAGGGAATTGGAGGCGGGGAGATCGGTCTTCAAGTTGAATTGCCGGGTTCTTCGGGATAAAGTGGCGGCCGGATTGCAACCTGGCCGCGTGGTTCTGGGCGCGGCGAATTTTACTCCAAATGCCTACGGTTTTTCCTGCGCGTTTTGCCTGGTATCTGCTTGCTGCCGCGGCTGCGGGATTGCTGCTCTATCTTGTCGCGCCGATTCTCACCCCGTTTTTGCTTTCCGCCGTGCTGGCCTACATCTGCCTGCCCCCTGTGGACTGGATTGCGCGCAGGGCGCCGCGCTGGCTGGCGGCAGCAATCGTCATGGCACTGCTCGTGATCGGCCTGGCCGCGCTCGCGCTGATCGTCTTGCCCATGGTCGAGCGCCAGTTCGGCGCATTCCTTCAGCATGTGCCGGAGTATCTCGACTGGGCGCGCGGCCGGCTCGTGCCCTGGCTCTCCGGCACGCTCGGCGTCGAAGTGAATTTCGACATGGAGCATTTTCGCCAGGCCGTTTCCGACAGCCTGCGAAGCGACAGCGATATATTCAAAACCCTGCTGCCGAAGATCACGACCGGAGGCATGGCCATCGTTGGGTTCTTCACCACCGTTCTGCTGATGCCGGTAGTGCTGTTTTACTTCCTGCGCGACTGGCACGAAATCTTGCGCCAGATCGAGGACCTGATTCCGCGCAGGCTGCATCCGGGTGTCCGCAGCATCGCCGCGGAAATTGACCGCGTGCTCGGCGAGTTTCTGCGCGGACAGCTTTTGGTGATGCTCCTCATGGCCGCGTACTACGTTGTGGCGCTTTGGATCGCCGGGCTCGAGTACGCGCTGCCGATTGGCATCCTCTCGGGCTTCCTGGTATTCGTGCCGTATCTGGGGATGCTGGTCGGGCTGCTGCTCGGCACCTTGGCCGGGTTCAATCAGTTCAACAGCGTGCTCGGGCTCGTCGGAGTTTGGGTCGCATTTGGCATCGGCCAGGTGCTCGAAGGCACGGTGGTGACCCCGATGATGGTGGGCAATCGCATCGGCCTGCATCCCGTGGCGGTGATATTCGCGCTGCTCGTGTTCGGCAAGCTCTTCGGTTTTTTCGGTGTGCTGCTCGCACTTCCCGCAAGCGCAGCGCTACTGGTGGCCTTGCGCCACCTGCGCGCGCACTACGTCGACAGCGACCTGTACAAATCCTGATGAAGCAACTGGCCCTCACCCTTGCGCCGGCCCCGGCGC
>JAYVMZ010000301.1:0-4040 GCA_043758735.1 Betaproteobacteria bacterium | reverse complement strand
AGTTTAATCTCTCGGGGTCTAATTCCCCGCGGCTTGCCGCGAACGTTAGACAGAAGTTCTGACTTCATACCCCGCCCCTTGGGGCGGGGTTGTTGATTTAAGAGCTCCGGCAAGATTGTGCTCGACCGCGCTGCCAAATCGGGAACGGTCGAAGTTACCATCGACGTCTCGAGCATCAACTTCGGCCTTGCCGCGATGGACGAGAAGGCGCGCTCGGACGATTTCTTCGACACCGTAAAATTTCCGACGGGCACCTACAAGGGCAAGCTCAAATTCGTGGGCGACGCCCCCAAGGCCGTTGAAGGCCAGATCACGATCAGGGGCGTCACGCGTCCGGCGATGCTCAGCATCAATATCTTCAACTGCATGCCGCATCCCATGCTCAAGAAAGAAGTGTGCGGCGCCGACGCGGAAGGCGAGCTCAACTGGTCGGAGTACGGCATGAAAATGAGCCAGTATGGCCAGGGCGATGCCGGCAAGGTGCACCTGCGCATCCAGGTCGAGGCGATCAAGGACGAATGAGCTTTGCCCGAGCTTCGAATCGAGGAGAAAAAGGCATGTCCGCAGACAAAACTACTGATTACCCGCGTGTTCGACGCGCCGCGCGAGCTGGTGTTCAAGGTATGAACCGACCCGGAACATGTGGCGCAGTGGTACGGACCCGAGGGATTTTCCGTAGTCTTCATCGAAATGGATGTCCGTCCGGGCGGTGCGTGGCGCATGTGCATGCGTTCGCCCGAGGGCGTCGACTACTGGTGCCGGGGCCTGTTCCGCGAAATCGTGGTACAGGAGCGGCTCGTGTTCACCTACGTATCGGACGACCCGCTGGGCATTCCCGGCCACGAGACGCTCGTGACCATAACCTTCGCCGATCGGGGCGCAAAGTCGCTGATGACCTTCAGGCAGGCCGAGTTCGAATCGGTCGCGGCACGCAATTCCCATGAGGGTGGCTGGAGCAGTTGCATGCAGCGATTCGCCGCTTACCTCGCGCAACCGGTCTGAAACCGACCGGAGAGTGCATGAGTACAGCAACGAAAAGACTCGGGTTTAACGTAACGGCGTGCTTGCGATTCGAGCCGGCGCGCTTCAAATCGACGAACAGTCAGCGAACGTCGTAGGCTTCCGCGGCCAGTTCAGGATACAGGCGCTCGCACAGCTTTCTGCGCAGTTCCCTGGGCGGGAGATCGGCGGGCAGGGACGCGAGAACTATGGCGCGAGCCGTTTCGAACAGGCTCACGCCGATCAGAAATCTCTCGACCGGCTGCATTTCCGCATAGCGACTTCTCACCATGCGTGCAATCTCAGGGCTGGTATCGTTCACGAAGGCGGTCCTCCAGCAAATCACTTACATCCAAGTCCGGCGCCCATTGTCGCAGATAAGCCATATCGACTTCCGACGACAGCAGATTGCGCACGTCCCGTAATTGTAGTTCGGACTCCGAGTCTCGTGCCCACGCCAGTTTCGACAGAATAAGATCTTCCCTGGAGACGAGCCACGCCTGGAATCCCGGCAATTCGACCCGCGCGCGGCGGGCGAACTCGATTTGCCTGTAAGGCGCCTGCTTACGTACGATCAGGTCGACTTTCACGACGCTTTCGAGGTGCAGCAGATTGAACATGCCCCGATCCCGCAAAGCATTGCGCAGGGCTTCCTCCGGGACGAAGTAGTCGGGCTCGAATAACGCAGTCAGCTTGCCCGTATCCGATTCTTCCAGTTCAACCACGATGTCGATATCGCGCGTCATGCGCGGCTGCGCGTAATAGTTCATCGCCATCGAGCCGGTCAGCATGTAGTCGATCCCTGCCCTCTCCAGCCTGGAGCAGACATCCTTGAGAATGTCGAGTTCTGAAAGCATGCACGCATGGTACGACAGCCGCATGCCGGGGACCAAAAGTCTCGCCCTGGCCGCAGTTCTCTCTGGCTCTGCGCTCAAGGTATCGGCACGCACGGACAACTCCTTGGACGGGACTTCAACCCGCTAGACACACTGCTGTTACTGCGAACGGTCAGGCCTTGCCTTTTGCCTCCCCTAGTCATGGCGCGTGCGCAATCAAGTGGCGCAGTCAGATTTTGAATCCATCGCTTGACCCTCTTGATTCCGCAGCCATGTTGAATCAACTTCGGGAACGCGCCGGCTAGAACCGTGGCAGACCGGATTCACGTTGATGCCGGATGGCCAGGATCCACACCTGCTCGTCTTCGCCACGGTACCGGTATAGCGCGACGAAGCCAGTGCGCCCGCTGGAAATCACCAGTTCCCGCAATCCGTGCTCCGCAGGTCGCCCGATTAGAGGATGCCCGGCGAGAATCTCAACGGCCTCTGTCACTAGCGCAACCATTCGGGCAGCCACTTTCTGATCCTGGTCGGCATAGAACTCGAAAATCCGACCGAGATCACGCCAGGCCCGAGCGGCATACTTTACTTGCGCCAAGACTTGGGCCGCGGCCGTTTCGGTTGCTTCCCTTGCACCCGATCACGAAGGTATTGATGGACGTCCTTTGCGTCGTACGCAAGTCCGGACGCTTCCGTTTCCCGTTCCGCATCGAGCGCATCTTCGACAAATTCGCGTCGCTTCTCGGCCAGGTCGACCTTTTCCGCAATCGCCTCAAGCATGAATGCATGCACGGACTTCCCGGTCTTCCTGACGAGCGATGCAATGCGCTTCTTCAGCTCCGGCGGCAATTTGATAGTGGTGGGTGTCGGTGAACTCATGGTAGCCCTATGGTAGTACCGCGGTGCTGCATTTCGCCGAATACGGTATATGATGATAATATACAGCCATGATTGATTTCAGTCGAATCGAGGGTTTCGATTGGGACTCGGGGAATCTTTCCAAGAGCGCAGACAAGCACGGCGTCGCTTGGGCGGAGGCCGAGCAGATGTTTTTCAACGAGCCGCTTTTGATGGTCCAGGACGAGAAGCACAGTGGCGGCGAGGCGCGATTTCACGCGCTTGGCACGACCAACGAGAGGCGCCTGCTGCACATCACGTTTACGCTGCGGGATGAAGGAACGAAGATCCGGGTCATCTCGGCGCGCGACATGCACCGGAAGGAGAGAATGGTTTATGAAAAGCAAACCCGCTAGCACAACAATCAAGCGCGTACCGAAGTTTCGGTCGGAAGCGGCGGAACGGAAATTCTGGGAGACACACGATTCGACCGGGTATGTGGATTGGTCGATGGCAGAGCGTGCGCGCCTTCCGAATCTCAAGCCGTCCACCCAGACGATTTCCCTGCGCATACCTCTGGGACTGCTGGAGCGCATCAAGGTGGAGGCCAACAAACGCGACGTGCCCTACCAATCGCTGATCAAGATCTGGCTGACGGAAAAGACCGAGTAAATCCACTCGGCGTTGACCCGTTTCGGTTCCAGGCCCTATCAAGGTCGGGTAACGGGGGCCAGCCTGACCCCCGTGTTCACCTCAAGACAAATGGTCTGAACTATCTCAGACATGTTACGGCCGAAGAAATTGCCTTCCCTGTGCCACTCAAATCCTGGCGGAGCGAGTGCCTCGCGCACAGCCTTGCAAACCGTCTGTTTCCCATTTTGCGTCATTGCTGCCTGACGTGAAGCGATGAGGTGCGCTCGCACGTCACTGCATGCAGGAGTGAAAGGTGCTACTTCCCGGCCTCCCGGGTTTCTTCCGGCGTAGGGCGGCAACGACCCACGGCCGTCAGGATGCCGCGCAGAATTTCGACGGGAGCCGGCGGACAGCCCGGCACGGCGAGATCCACCGGAATGACGTTCGACACCCGGCCGCAGCTTGCATAGCTCTCGCCGAAGATGCCGCCATTGCAGCCGCATTCGCCCACCGCAACCACCAGCTTGGGATCGGGCGTGGCGTCGTAGGTGCGTTTGAGCGCCACCTCCATGTTCCGCGAAACCGGTCCGGTGACCAGCAACAGGTCGGCGTGACGCGGACTGGCTACGAACTTGATGCCCAGGCCCTCGATGTTGTAGTAGGGATTGTTCAAGGCGTGGATTTCCAGTTCGCAGCCATTGCACGAACCGGCATCCACCTGGCGGATCGTGAGCG
>JAYVMZ010000300.1:0-5472 GCA_043758735.1 Betaproteobacteria bacterium | reverse complement strand
CGATAAAGCAAGTCATCGGTCACCGCGATAACGTTCCCAAGGGATTGTTCGAAAGGTTGCCTGATCCGGGCGATGAGCGCAGTCATTTCCGCATCGGGTTCGAGCAAATTAGAAAACACGGGCATCAGCGAATAGTCGCAGACGGTTTTGCCTTGTTTGCAAAAAATGTCGAGCACCCCGATGAATTTGCCGTTCGAGCCGGCGTTGGCGACCAGCGTTTCGCCTGCGCCATTCTTGACCCGGATCGGCTTCGGCAGCGGATCATGCGTATGCCCTCCCAGTATCGCCGTCAGCCCTTCGACGCGGCCGGCGAGTTTCAAATCCACGTCCACGCCGTTGTGCGAGAGCAGCACGACGGCCGCCACCTTGCGTCGGCGAACCTCGTCTATGGTTTCGCGCAATGATTTCTCGTGGATGCCGAAAGTCCAGTCGGGAATCAGATGTTGGGGGTTGGCGATCGGCGTATACGGATAGGCTTGTCCGATGATCGCCACCGCGACGCCGGCAATTTCCTTGATGACGTATGGCGGAAACACGCGGTCGCCGAAATCGCGCGTGAACACGTTGTGCGCAATGAAATCGATCGAACCCGCCATGTCGTTGCGGATCAATTCCATGACCCGTTCGGCGCCTAGAGTGAATTCCCAGTGACCCGTCATGGCTTTGACGCCGAGCAACTTGCTCGCCGCAACCATGTCGGCGCCGCGTGTCCACAGTGCCGTGGCCGATCCCTGCCAGCTGTCGCCGCCATCCACCAGCAATGCACCCGGGCGCTGCGACTGGATGGATTTCACCAGCGTGGCGAGATGGGCGAAGCCGCCCATTTTGCCGTAACGTTGCGCCAGTTCCGCGAAGTCCAAGTGCGTAAATGCGTGGGCAAGCAGCGACCCGCGCCGGATTCCGTAGTGCCGCAGCAGGGTCTCACCGGTCAGATGTTGCGCCGCGCCGGCCGATTCGCCGGTGCCGATATTGATGCTCGGCTCGCGATGATGGATTGGCAGCAATTGCGCATGGCAGTCGGTGAGATGAATAAGGCTGGCGGCATTCTTGCGCTCCGGCAAGCGGTAGAGAGGCGCGGAATCACCAGCGAGGGCAGGCCCGGTCAGGTTCCCGGAGAGGGAAGCAAGCGCAAGCGCCTGCAGAAAATCACGGCGGTGCATCTGGTTTGAAATGCCGTCGGGAGGGAGGCCGCTTACTTGCGGTAGACCGATGCGCGCATCGGCAGGCCATTGTCGAGATACGACTGGAAGTACTCGAGGTTGTTGAGTTCCTCGCTGCCCGCAGAGAACGGGGCAGCGCGCATCTGCTCCATGCAGCGCCGGTAACGCATGTGTAGCGTGTTCAGATTGTCACCGCCGCGGAAAACCGGCCAGTGCGTGGTCTGCCCGACGGTGGGAGAGAGAATTTCGGTGCGCAGAATCTTGCCTGCGTTGACCATGTGGCAGGATGCACACGCGAAATTGTATTGGCCGATGCGCGTGAAATAGAGCTTCTTCCCTTGCTCGTATTTCGCAATTGCCCCTGTGCCCGCCACGCGCACGTCTACGCGCATGCCATCCGAAAGCGTGCGGGCATAGGCGGTGAGGATGCCCATCGTCGACTTGTCGCTGAACTTGTATTCCGCTTCACCGTTGTCGCGCAGGCAGCGATTGATATCCATTTCGAAGGTGACGACCCGGTCGTTTCCAGAATCGTAGTAGGGATAGTTGCCGGCGATGTTGCGGCCGCCATTCGCATAGCAACTGGCGAAAGTCCTGCCGTTACGGAAGGGCGTTTCCCACAAAGTCCGCCCCCGATCGATATCGCCCTGAAACGGCGGAAATTCCATAATGCTGTCGAACTGAGCTCTGGCATCTGCGGACAACATCAACGCGCCGTTGACGTAGTCATCCATCGCCGCATTGGGGAATTTGTCGTGATACAGGGCGATGAATGTCGCGCGATCCTGCTCCGGCGATGCGTGTGCAAGGCCACCAATGCATGCCCCTGCCAGCGTGACGGCAAGAAGAGGCCCAAGCATTATCCGCGGCAGTGCCATCAATTGAGCG
This sequence comes from Betaproteobacteria bacterium, assembly GCA_043758735.1. Taxonomy (GTDB): domain Bacteria; phylum Pseudomonadota; class Gammaproteobacteria; order Burkholderiales; family JACQAP01; genus JACQAP01. The sequence goes on along the minus strand of JAYVMZ010000300.1, from coordinate 3,424 downwards.
TCGTTTCGATGCTGGCCTTCTCGCCTTTGTTGTCTTCCCAGTTCACTGCCACCTTGTCACCGGCCTTGGCGCCGCGTATGTGGAAATTGATGAAAGGGTTTTTTGACACCGCCTGGCTCCACTGCGCATCCATGACAGTTTTGCCGTTGTGCGTGGCGACGACGCGCTGAATGAAATGCAGCGGGATAATGTCACCGGTTACCGGATCTTTGCGCAGCCCCGTCTCCATCGGATGGAACATCAGCACTTTTACGTCGGCCACGTCGCCCTGGAGCTTGGCGCGGATTTTCATTGCATCTGCCATTGTCTGTTTCCTGTTCGGTCCGCGTCAGCCGCCGCACCCACCGATGGTGACTTTGACTTCCTGGGTAGCGACGTAGAATTTCCCCACCGCCTTGACGAGCACCCTGACCTTGGACGATTCGCCCATCTTGATCCGCGTGGAAATGAAAGGTTCCAGCCCTTCGGCAATATCGAAAATGGCGACGAGGGGTTGAGGATTCTTGTCAGCTACGATGTAGATTGATTGCGTACCCGGAATCTTGCTGGTGATCTCCACCGGCACGATCGCTCCGTTCTCGGCGATTTCCGGCGCCTTCAGCAGGATCAGGTCGGATTCGATTGCGGATGTCCCTCCAATGATTTTCAAAGCTTCCGCGAGGACCTTGGCATCGAATGCCGCCTTGTTCCATTCCGCGGCGAGCAACTGGATGGGGCGCAGCCACCCCGCGGCAAAAGTGGCGGCATAGGCGCTGCCAAGTACGAGGGCTCGCAGGAAATTTCTGCGTGAAGACTTTTCCGGTGGCGATTTTTTACTGGGCCGTTGCGTTCTCATGCTGGAGCAGGCACTTCCTTAAAGTGTGTAGAGGTAGTCGACGATCAGATCGATCTCTTCAGTTGTCAGGATCTGATGCTTTCCGAACGGTGGCATGACCGTGTCGGGATTGGTCAACCCGGCATCCCAGACCTGACGCCGCAATTGTTCTCGCTCGGGAAACCGCGCGCGTATCGCAACCAGGGGCGGGCCGATATTGGCGGATGTGACGGCCTTTGCATCCGATGGCATGGCGTGACAGGCGAGGCAGTTACCTTTGGCCACGTCCTGGGCAAGTCGTGCCCCGGTGACCACCCTGTCCTGATCTGCCAGCACGGGAAAGGAATTTCCGATGGCAGCGGCAAAAACAAGCAGTCCCAATGATGGACCAAGATGCATTGATGTTCGCATGTTCGTCAGACCGCCTTCACGGCGAACGGTTCTGGTCCGATCAGGACGGCCCTGCCTGCCAGAGACCCGACTTGCCTCCACGCTTCTCCATCAAGCGCACGCCCTCTATGCGCATGCCCCGGTCTACCGCCTTGCACATGTCGTAAATAGTGAGTAGTGCGACACTGACAGCGGTCAGCGCTTCCATTTCGACCCCGGTTCGTCCCACCGATTCGGCGCGCGCCGTGCATTCCACGGCGCCGGCGTCATCAAGCATCTTGAATTCGACGTTTACGCTGGTCAGCGCTATGGGATGGCAGAGCGGGATGAGGTCGGAGGTTCGCTTGGCGCCCTGGATCGCAGCCACCCGCGCAATCCCCAGGACGTCCCCTTTGCTGGCGGTCCCTTCCTTTATCTTTTGCAGCGTTTCCGGGCGCATGACAATTCTGCCCGCCGCAATGGCAACGCGATGGGTATCCTGTTTTGCCGCCACATCGACCATGTGTGCCTGGCCGGTGGCATTGAAATGAGTGAACTCGCCCAATGGCAATCCCGGAATTTTGTTGGCGTGCTGCAGCGCAGCCGCGGAACTCGATCTACAGGGGCGTTATCATAGCATCATGAAATTTAAGACAGTCATCGCAGCCCTCCTGGTGTGGAGCATCGCAGTGTCGAGCATCGCACTGGCCGATGAATTGCCCGACCTTGGCGACGCGTCACAAAGCGCCCTCTCGCCAGCGCAGGAGCGCAAGCTCGGCGAGGGAATCATGGGGCAGATTCGTGCTGACCCCGCTTATCTGGATGACCCGGAAGTTGCCGACTACCTCAACGCGCTGGGCTACAGGCTGGTTTCGAACAGCCCCGACCCGGCTGGGCCCTTCGAGTTCTTTGCCATTTCAGACAGCAGCATCAACGCTTTCGCGTTGCCGGGCGGATTCGTCGGCGTGCATTCCGGATTGATCCAGATCGCGCAGAGCGAGTCGGAACTGGCCAGCGTGATGTCGCATGAAATCGCGCACGTAACCCAGCGCCATATCGCGCGCCTGATCGCGGCCCAGCAGCGTGCCGGCTTGGCCTCGATGGCGGCGCTGGCCGTGGCCATCCTTGCCGCACGCTCGAATTCGCAGGTGTCGGCGGCCGCCATCGCGGCCGCCCAGGCCGGAGCAATCCAGTCGCAACTGAATTTCACGCGCGAGCATGAGCGCGAGGCCGATCGGATCGGCTTGCAGATCATGGAGAAATCGGGGTTCGACGTGCATGCCATGCCGGTTTTTTTCGAGCGCTTGCAGAAGGCGACCAGGGTGTATGAGAACGGCGCGCCATCCTACCTGCGTACTCACCCGTTGACCTACGAACGCATTGCTGACATCCAGAGCCGCATTGAAGGCATTCCCTTCCGGCAGGTACCCGACAGCCTGGAATTTCAGCTTGTCCGCGCGCGCTTATCGGCCCGGGACGGCAATCCCCGCGAGGTGGTGGCGAATTTCGACAGGCTGCTCTCGGAACACAAATTTGGCGCCGAGGCGGCAGCTCGGTACGGACTGGTCATCGCGTTGCTGCGCGCCGGAGACCGGGTCCGTACGCGCAAGGAAATGGCGCTGCTGCTTGGGTTGAAGGCAAAAAGTGCGATGATCGACGCGTTGGCCGCGCAAACCCTGATCTCCGGCGGAGAAGTGGAAAAGGGACTGGCGACGTACCGCGACAGCTTGCGGGCGAATCCCAGCCGCAAGGCGTTAATCTATGGTTATGCGGACGCGCTGATCGCCGCCAACAAAGCCGCCGATGCAATCCAGTTCCTCAGCGGCCGAGGGGACGGACGGACTGCAGACCCGCAACTTTATGAATTCCAGGCGCGGGCCTACACGGCGATGGGCAAGCAACTCTTACAGCACCGCGCTCTGGCGGAGGTCTATGCCTTGCGCGGCAATTTGCCGGCCGCGATCATACAACTGCAGATCGCCCAAAAAGCCGGGGATGGCGATTTCTACCAGAAGTCCAGCGTCGAGGCGCGCCTCAAGGAATTGATCGCGGCCGATACCGAAAACCGGCGCAAACCCTGACGGCGGCAGCAACCGGACCCCGTCGCCGGGCTGGCCCGGTCTCTGCGCATTTTACAGCCCGATGCTAGCCATTGAATTTGTTTAAAAACCTCGCCTAGCGGTCGCGAATTTCCTATCATACCGGGGCTATCCGGACTGGCGTTCAGGCCAAACCCCCGGG
>JAYVMZ010000299.1:0-2451 GCA_043758735.1 Betaproteobacteria bacterium | reverse complement strand
CGGCGCCAGGATCAGCCGCGATGCGCTGGATTTCTGCCGGACGTTGGCGCCGCCCGGCGACTGCAAGTGGGGAGTGAGCGCCATGGGTGAGGTGTTCATCGCCCGTTGCCTGGCCAGAACGTCCGAAGCGGCGCGCGCATACTTCCTGAGGATGTGGGAACATCTGCGGCCGCAATATGCAAAGGTGCCGGCACGCGTTCCGCGGATCTGGGCGACTTGATTTTCAATGAGGCGTGCCCGGCTAAAAAGGGTACTCCGACGTGCTACGCACGTAGGGTATTCGCTGGATTCCCACAAGGGGATACCGGTCATTGACCATAACCGGGCTGCGCCCATAACGGCGTGACGATCGTGACGGGAGACATGCAAGTTGGAACTGACACCGAGAGAAAAAGACAAGCTGCTGATTTTCACCGCGGCACTGGTCGCAGAGCGGCGCAAGGCGCGGGGACTGAAGCTCAACTATCCCGAATCGATCGCGTTTATTTCGGCCGCGATCATGGAAGGTGCCCGCGACGGCAGGACGGTCGCCGAACTGATGAGTTACGGCACGACGCTGCTGTCACGCGCGGACGTCATGGATGGCATCGCCGAATTGATCCCGGAAATTCAGATCGAGGCGACGTTTCCCGACGGTACCAAGCTCGTCACGGTCCATCACCCTATTGTCTAGCGGAAAATCTCACCACAGAGGCACAGAGGGCACAGAGAAAGACATGTAAAAACAGTCCTGCGTGATCCGGAAGAGATCCGGTAACGCGTTCCCACTGGTTTTGGGGGATTCTGTTTCAGTTTTCCTCTGTGTACTCTGTGCCTCTGTGGTGAAAACAGAATTGGAAGTTGAGGGAAATATGATTCCAGGTGAGATAAAAACAAAAGACGGCGAGATCGAGATCAACGTCGGGCGCAAGACGATCACCGTGAAAGTGGCCAACAGCGGAGACCGGCCGATCCAGGTGGGGTCGCACTATCATTTCTTCGAGACCAACGAGGCGCTGAAATTCGACCGCGATTCCGCGCGCGGTTTCCGGCTCAACATTGCCGCCGGCACGGCGGTGCGCTTCGAGCCCGGGCAGGAGCGCACGGTCGAACTGGTCGAGCTGGGCGGCGCGAAAGTCGTGTACGGATTTCAGGCAAAGGTCATGGGGAAACTCTGATGGCACGCTCGATCGGAAGACAGGCTTATGCCGAGATGTTCGGGCCGACCACGGGCGATCGCGTGCGGCTGGCGGATACCGAATTGTGGATCGAGGTGGAGAAGGACCATACCATCTACGGCGAGGAAGTGAAGTTCGGCGGCGGCAAGGTCATCCGCGACGGCATGGGCCAGAGCCAGCGCCGCGCGCATGAAGTGGCGGACACCGTCATCACCAATGCGCTGATCGTCGATTACCTCGGCATCGTCAAGGCCGACATCGGCATCAAGAACGGCCGTATTTCCGGCATCGGCAAGGCGGGTAATCCGGACATCCAGCCCGGCGTCAACATCATCATCGGCGCGGCGACCGAAATCATCGCCGGCGAAGGTTCGATCGTCACGGCCGGCGCCATCGACAGCCACATCCATTTCATTTGCCCGCAGCAGATCGAGGAGGCACTGATGTCCGGCGTCACCACGATGATCGGCGGCGGCACGGGGCCGGCTACCGGCACTGCTGCGACCACCTGCAGCCCCGGGCCATGGCACATCGGACGCATGCTCCAGGCGCTGGACGTTTTTCCGATGAATTTCGGCTTGCTCGGCAAGGGCAACGCCAGCCTGCGCCTGCCGTTGCGCGAGCAGGTGGCTGCCGGTGTCATCGGCTTGAAACTGCACGAGGACTGGGGCACCACGCCGGCGGCGATCGACAATTGCCTTGCGGTCGCGGACGAAATGGATGTGCAGGTTGCGATCCATACGGACACGTTGAATGAATCGGGTTTTGTCGAAACCACGCTGGCCGCATTCAAGGGCCGTACCATCCACACCTACCATACCGAAGGCGCGGGTGGCGGCCACGCGCCGGACATCATCAAGGCCTGCGGCCAGGCCAACGTGCTGCCGTCGTCGACGAATCCGACGCGTCCCTACACCGTGAATACCATCGATGAGCATCTCGATATGCTGATGGTCTGCCACCATCTCGATTCGGCGATTGCCGAGGACGTCGCCTTTGCCGAGTCGCGCATCCGCCGCGAGACCATTGCCGCGGAAGACATCCTCCACGACCTCGGCGCGTTCAGCATGATTTCATCCGACTCGCAGGCCATGGGGCGGGTTGGCGAGGTGATCATGCGTACCTGGCAAACGGCACACAAAATGAAAACCCAACGCGGCAGCCTGCCGCAGGACAAGGCCGGCGCCGACAATTTTCGCGTCAAGCGCTATATCGCCAAGTACACCATCAATCCCGCGGTGACGCATGGGGTTGGACACGAGGTCGGCTCGGTGGAAGTCGGCAAGCTCGCCGA
>JAYVMZ010000298.1:0-2999 GCA_043758735.1 Betaproteobacteria bacterium | reverse complement strand
CTTACATCAATGAATTTTCCGGCCTTCTGTGCGAACAGGGCTATAGCCATCAGTTCGCCAGACAGCAGATTCGATGGCTGGCCGACTTCAGTCGATGGCTTCAACGACAAGGCCTTCACGTCAAAGATATAGAGGCACAGAGGATCGTCGGCTATCTGCAGTATCGCCGACGACGATGGCGCCCCCGACGCGGCGAGCATTCCATTCTAAAACGGTTTCTGGCCCTGTTACGCTCCAAGGGGCTCCTTCCAGAAGCGCCGCCTGCGACGAAAAATGCGCGTCAGCGGACGGAGGACGACTTTGGGCGCTACCTGTCAGAGGAACGCGGCCTGTCGCGAGCGACGCTCCTGAACTACTTGCCCATTATCCGGCGATTTCTGGCCGAACGCTTCGGGCACAAGCCCCTTCGGTTCGATCAACTAGTCGCCCGGGATATCACGGGGTATGTCCAACGCCACGCTCGCGACCTCGGCCCCAAACGTGCGGGGCTTATGGTGACGACATTGCGCTCCTTCCTGCGCTACCTTCGTCATCAGGGCGGTATCGCTACGGACCTGGCCACGGCCGTTCCTGGCGTGGCCGCCTGGCGGTTGTCGGCGTTGCCTAAGTTTCTGCCCATCGATCAAGTCCAGCGCGTACTGGAAAGCTGTGACCGGCAAACCTCCGGAGGTCGACGGGACTACGCCATCCTGATGCTCTTGGCCCGGTTGGGCCTGCGGGCAGGCGAAGTTGTGTCCCTGACCCTCGACGACATTCGTTGGGATACCGGCGAAATTTTCATCCAGGGCAAAGGGCGCCGTCAGTCCTGTCTGCCCCTTCCCCAGGAAGTCGGTCAGGCGCTGGCCGACTATCTGCAAAAGGGACGTCCGCCTTGCTCCAGTCGACGCTTCTTTATCCGCAATCGTGCGCCTCGCGAAGGATTCGCTAATTCTGTAGCAGTGAGCACTCTGGTCCGTCGCGCCCTGGAACGGGCCGGCGTTTCGTCGGCCTGTAAGGGGGCTCATCTCTTCCGCCATTCCCTGGCCACCCATATGCTCCGCCGGGGCGCCTCGCTCGCCGATATCGGCGACTTGTTGCGGCACCGGGGCATAAACACCACCGCCATCTACGCCAAGGTGGATATCGAGGCTCTGCGCCCGCTGGCCCAGCCTTGGCCGGGAGGCGTACGATGAGTCCCTTGCGAAAGGCCGTGCGGGATTATCTGGCGATACGTCGTGCACTTGGTTTCAAGCTGCGCGATCACGAGGCCGCCCTTCGCCATTTCGTGAATTTCCTCGATCGGGAAGGAGCGCGCCACATCACCACCGCATCGGCCTTGCGCTGGGCCAAGCTTCCAATGGGCGTTCAACCAGCCCAGTGGGCAAAGCGGCTCGGTTTCATCCGCGGTTTCGCCCGATACTGTAGCGCTACCGATCCCCGGACAGAAGTCCCACCCGTGGGCATCTTGCCGCACCGCTACTCGCGGCCGGCACCCTATCTCTATGCCGACGACGAAATCCGGCGCTTGTTGAAGGCTGCACGGGAGCTCTCCTCTCTTGGAGGTCTTCGGCCATGGACTTACTCTACGTTCCTGGGTCTGTTGGCGGTAACCGGACTGCGTGTGGGCGAGGCTATCCGTTTGCATCGGGACGATGTGGATATCAAACAGGGACTCCTGCGAATCCGCCAAACCAAGTTTGGCAAGGACCGATTCGTTCCTCTCCACCCTTCCACCACCCATGCGCTCGCCCGCTACGCTCGTCGTCGTAACGCCCTTTACTCCGTCCCGGCGTATCCGCACTTTTTCTTCTCCGATCAGGGCAAACCGCTGATCGACTGCACGGTCCGCCAGACGTTCGTCAAGCTCTCATGCCACATCGGGATCCGGGATCCTTCCGCCAGTTCAGGTCCACGACTCCACGATTTTCGCCACCGCTTCGCCGTCAGGACACTGCTGACATGGTATCGGACCGGCGTAGACGTGGAGGCACGTATGCCAGTGCTGTCCACCTACTTGGGCCACGCCCACGTGACCGACACCTACTGGTATTTGTCCGCCGCCCCGGAGCTTATGGCCCTGACGGCGGCCCGACTTGAAAAACGATGGGAGGTATCTCAATGAAAACAATCACGCCCTTGCCCGTGTTGCTTCAGTCCTTCTTCACGGATCGCCTGATGACCCAGCGGGGCGCTAGCCCGCACACCCTGGCGTCCTACCGCGATACCTTCCGCCTCTTGTTCCACTTCACCCAGAACCAACTCGGGAAACCGCCTTCGGCTTTGGCTCTGGAGGACTTGGACGCGCCCTTCATCGGCACTTTCCTGGACCATCTGGAAAAGACCCGTCGCAACGGCGCCAGAAGCCGCAACCTACGACTGGCCGCCGTCCGGTCGTTCTTCCGGTATGTCTCCTTCCAGGAACCAGGACAGTCGAATCATATCCAGCGCGTTCTGGCCATCCCGACTAAGCGGCACGACCGGCCGTTGATCGACTTCTTGACCCGGCCGGAAATTGATGCGCTGCTGGCCGCGCCCAATACACAAACCCGGGAGGGACGTCGGGATCATGCACTACTCCTTTTGGCACTCCAGACGGGCCTGCGCCTGTCGGAACTCATCGGACTGCGTCGCGAGGATGTCGTCTTGGGCGCCGGGGCGCATGTTCGATGCCTCGGCAAGGGCCGCAAAGAACGCTGCACCCCGCTCACCCGGCAAACTCGAGTTGTTATCCAAGCTTGGTTGGAGGAACGCGAAGGGGCTTCCACCGACGTTGTTTTTCCCAACAGACACGGCGGGCGATTCAGCTCCGACGGCATCCAATATCTGGTGACCAAGCACGCACAGACAGCTCAGGAATTCTGTCCGTCTCTGAAACGGAAACGGATCTCTCCTCACGTCTTGCGCCACACCACGGCCATGGAGTTGCTCCAATCCGGCGTAGACCGCTCCATGATCGCTCTGTGGTTGGGCCATGAATCCGTGGAAACCACCCAAATCTATCTGGACGCCAACTTGGCCAT
>JAYVMZ010000297.1:0-7424 GCA_043758735.1 Betaproteobacteria bacterium | reverse complement strand
CCCGGGCGATCGCTACCCTTTGCTGTTGCCCGCCCGACAACATGCTCGGAAAAAAATTTGTCTTATCCGCAAGCCCTACTGCATCAAGCACCTCCAGGGCGCGCGCATACCCGGCACGGCTCCCCGTGCCGCCGAACCACAGGGCAAGCTGTACATTCTCCAGCGTCGTCAGATGCGGCAACAGATTGAAGAACTGGAACACGAATCCAATCTTGCGCGCTCGCGCTCGCGCAAGATCGCTGGGCGCCAATGCGGTCAGCTCAATGCCCTCCAGGTGAATCCGCCCCGCCGAGGGCCGATCAAGCCCGCCCATAATCTGCAGCAGCGTACTCTTGCCGTGCCCCGATGGTCCCATGATGGCCACCCAGGAGCCGCGCGCCACCTCCAGACAGACGTCAGACAGCGCGGTGGTCGAGGCGTCGCCCGAGCCGTAGATTTTGCTGACGCTCTCCACGCGGATCAAGGTCTCAGACATCACGGATCGCCTCCATCGGTGATAGTTTGGCGGCGCGGTAGGCGGGGTAAAGACCGGCGAGGAGCGCGAGGCAAATCGAAAGACCTAGTGTCACAACGGCCGTAAGGGTGTCCAGGGTCGGTACCTGTGGCTGATGCAAGGATGCTGTGAACGCATTGTCGGTCAGGTAAGGCCCGAACAGGTAGGCTGCCAACATGCCGATGGCGATCCCGAGCACGCCGCCAAGCAAGCCGTACAATCCGGATTCGAGCATGAACGCAAGGAACAGCGTGCGTCGCGTGCTGCCTATGGCTTGCATGATGCCGATCTCGCGGCGCCGCTCGTACACCGCCGTCAGCAAGGTATTGACGATGCCGAACGCAGCGGCCAACACGCCCACCGCAGCCACCGCCTGCATCGCCGCGCTGACGCTGCCGACGATAGCTAGGATGGAAGATAGAAGCTGCTTGTCGGTCACCACCGCGACGTTCGCCACTTCCTGAATGCGCAGACTTACGGCGTCGACTTGCTCCAGGTCCGTCACCTGGACCGCAATGAACGATACCTTTCCTTGTACTTCGTAGATGTCCTGGGCGACCGGCAATGTGATGAACGTAGCGATATCGTCCTTGGTGCCGGTCTCGCGCAGCACGCCGATCACAGACACGGGCTTGCCACGGACGGTGAACTCGTCGCCCAGCTTGAGTTTGAACTGCTTCGCAATGGCTGAGCCGACCACGACAGCGCGCTCGTCAGGTGAGTTGAAATAGCGTCCGGCATCGATGGTCCATTTCTGCAGGGTCTGCATTTGCTTCGGCCATATGCCGATCACCGGTACCGGTTGATTACGAAAGGCGGTCTTCTCGTTAAGATAAGGAACGGCTGTCTTGACGCCCGGCACGTGGGCAATCTTGTCGAGCTCGGACATGGGAATGGCCTCGGGCAACTGCTCGCCCGTGAGCACCGAAATCTGCTCGTAAGCGCACCACCCCTTGGGGGTCACCACCAAGTTGGCGCCCAAGCCCTGCGCCTGTTTCTTGATTTCCTGAGTCAAGCCTTGTCCGATCGTCATCAATGCCACAAACGCCGCCATGCCGATCGCGACGCCGGCAAGGGTAAATACAAAACGGCCCCTGCGGCGCAACAGGTTGCGCCATACTAATTTTGAGAGATTCATCGACGCGGCCTATTTGATCGAACCCAGATTCTCGACGCTCTCGGCTTGCAAATAGGTCATCTTCGCGTCGCTGACGATTTTTCCGCGAACATTCAATTCATCCCATGGCTTGGGCAAGGCCCCTGTCATCTTCACCGGCAAATAATTTTTCGCGCAATGCAGGTCTTGACAGACTCTGGCTTCACGCGAGTCGATCATGGAGAATAATGTTGGATCTTTGGGCGAGACGGCCGCCACGACACCGCGTACGAGGATAGTGCCGTGGTAGCCTTTAATGTCTGCGGCAATATCCTCTACCTGCAGTGCACCGGGCGGCAGCGTCCTTTGAGTACTCAGCAAATCTGGCACCCCCTTGAATACCGATCTGTCCCCTGCCCATAGCAAGCTGCCGGTCATCACCGCAACGCCCAGCACGATTGCGCCAGCCACCAGCATCTTGCGGCTCTTGGTGCCTTGTACATCATTCGTCCTACTCGCCACTGGCTTGTCGTTCTTGTTTATATGTGTCTTACTCATTCCCTGCTCCTTGTGCAGAATGTATCCTGTAGCCTTGCGCTGACGTCGCCTACTTCCGTAGGTGGTGATCTCATGAATGTTTTGCTTCCCCAGCTTGGGTGCTCATCGGTTTGGCAATTGCCATGACCGTTTGCGGGGCGTGCATGTCATGGGAGACAGTGGTCGCTTTCTTTGGGGCACGAAGCAGACGCGCCGAATTGATGAGGATGCCGAAGTCGGGACCGGCTTGCACCGCCGCTGCGATCGTCGGTGGCAGAAGGCCGAACGAGGCGAGCGTCAATCCAGTCAGGTTGTAGATCGCGGTAAACCCGATATTGATCTTGACCGCGTTCATGGTACGGCGCGCGATGCGGATAACGTCCGGCACCAGCGACCAGTCATCGCGCATCAGAGCGATGTGGGCGGCTTCGATGGCAACACCGCTGCCCGCCGCACCCATGGCGATGCCGACATCGGCCTGGGCCAGTGCCGGCGCATCGTTTACGCCATCGCCGACCATCACGACGACATGGCCTTGGCGCTGGTACTCGCGCACGATGGCAATCTTGTCGTCCGGCATCAGGCTGGCGCGGTATTCTAGGCCGAGCGACTTGGCGAGCGCGGACGCAGTGCGCTCGTTGTCGCCGGTCAGCAGTTCCAAGCGATGTATCCCAAGACTGCGCAGCGCGGCCAGCGCGGCGGGCACCTCGGGACGCAGCGTGTCCGTCGCCGCCAGCACCCCGATCGGTCGACTGTCGCGCACGACGAAGACCAAGGTCTTACCCTCGGCTTCCAGTTTCGACGCGATGCCCGGCATGACGTCCTCCGTCAGCAGCCGTCGGCTGCCGACGCTGACCAACTCGCCGTCCAGACGGACACGAACGCCCACTCCAGGGATCGCTTCGAAGTCATCGGATTCGACCAGATGCAAACCACGTTCGATCGCCGCGGCGCGCACGGCCTCGGCAAGCGGGTGCTCCGAGTAGCGTTCGGCGCTCGCGGCGAGCCTCAACAGTTGGTCGGCATCAAGGGTGTCATCCAGCGGGATAACATCGGTAATCCGGGGACGCCCGAGGGTCAGTGTGCCGGTCTTGTCGAGCAGTATCACGTCGGCCTTGGCGAGCGCTTCGAGGTATTTGCCGCCCTTGATCAACAGTCCCTGACGGGCTGACGCGCCGATCGAAGCGATCATGGCAACCGGCGTCGCCAGCGCGAAGGAACAGGAACACGCGACCATCAGGACGGCGGCCGTCGCGAGCGTATTGCCGCTGGCGAGCAGAGTCAGTGCGGCGACCCCGGCGACCACGGGGAGATACCAGGTGGCGAAACGGTCGGCGATGCGCTGGACAGGGGGGCGGTGCTGGTCAGCCTCTTCCACCATTTTGATGACCCGGCCGAAGGTGGTATCTGCCCCGACCTCGGTCGCGCGCACCCGCAGGTGTCCAAGCTGAGCGAAACTGGCGGCGAAGACGCGCGTATCGGGTCCGGCCTCGAGAGGCATCGATTCTCCTGTGATCGCCGCCTGGTTCACCGTCGCCTGGCCCGAGATGACCTTGCCATCCACCGGGATCTTCTCGCCCGGGCGCACGACGACAACTTCGCCGACCTGTACCTCTGTCACCGGCAGCTCGATTTCGCCGCCATCGCGTTCAACCCGCGCCGTCTCGGGCGCCATTTCCGTCAGCTCACGAACGGCCGTTCGGGCGTGCGTTGCCGTGAAGTGCTCGATGTAGTCGGCGAGCCGCATAAAGAAAACGATAATCACCGCGCCCGGCCACGCACCTACGACAATTGCGGCGATCAGGCCGATCGTCATCAGCGTGTGTGAGGTGATCCTGCGCGCGAACGCGGCGCGCAGCACGGCGCGAAATATCGGATAGCCGCCGGCCAGTACGATGATGAGCCAGACTGGCCACGGGACATAAGCTTTGAGGGCGTCGAACCATCCCAACCATTCGGCGAACACCACCAGAAGGACGACCGTCACGATAACCACACCGAAGAGCATGAGAAGCTGGCTGGAGAGACCGGCCATCGTACTCGATGCAAAGCCGCCGGGCACGGAAGATTCGCATGCGCACTCGGCGCAGGCTACGCCTCGAACTTCGTCTTCACGCAAGATTGACATGCCCAAGTTCCCGGGGTGTCGGTGGAGGCGCTGCGGCAGGGTTATCGCTGGTTCCGGCGATCATGCCAGCCGCTCCTGGAGCAGACTCAGATCGCCCTTCAGCGCCTTGAGCAGACTTTCACTGTGCAGCCGGTAATAAACCATCTTTCCGTCGTTGCGCATGCGCAGCCAGCCACGGTCGCGCAGCAGCTTGAGCTGGTGGGAGGTGGCGGCAACGCTTAACCCCAATACGTGCGCGATGTCACACACGCACAATTCCCTGTCAGCAAGCGCCAGCAGGATCTTCAGGCGCATTGCGTTGCCCAGTAGCTTGTAGAGATCGGCAAGCTGCGGCAACAAATGTTCGTCTTTGGCCAGTTCGGCCTTGATCGCCGCGACTTTTTCCTGCTCAAAGCAAGCCACTTCACATACGGGGCCGATAATCACGTTCGAGTTGGGTTCCAATTTGCGCGCCTCATTTAATCATTATCGAAAATGATAATACGAGAGCGTCAGAAAATGCAAGAATTGTTTGAGGGGCAGGCTAAAAGTCTAGCGCCGGTAGTCTGATCGTGATTGCGTAGCGAAATCAAGAGAGTGAGCGGATGCTGTAGAAGAGGTGTGATGCGGCTTTGACTGGGTACTGCGGCAATGCTGGTTTGGCACAACCGACATTAATAGGGGTCAGCTCACGAAACGGACGGATTTGTACGCTAAGCCATCGGCATGGCGGCGCAGGCCGCGCCGGGCTTCACGTTCGCCGGTGTGCTGTCCGGTTAGAGTATACCCTATCCTGATGTCAGGCACGCTACGCACACAGCGTCAGGATAGGATTGTATTTGCAATTCATTGACGCATGCCGTCAAACATCATAGATTCTTTCCTGACACATTCAGCATCGGAGGCGTCTTGAAAGGTCAACGTATCGGCTATGTCCGGGTCAGCAGCTTCGACCAGAACCCGGAGCGACAACTTGAACAAGTCCAAGTGGACAAGGTGTTCACCGACAAGGCATCGGGCAAAGACACGCAGCGGCCAGAACTCGATGCCTTGCTGTCATTTGTGCGCGACGGCGACACGGTGGTAGTGCATAGCATGGATCGGCTGGCCCGCAATCTGGATGACCTGCGCCGCCTGGTACAAAAACTGACCAAGCGCGGGGTGCGCATCGAGTTCGCCAAGGAAAGCCTGACCTTCACCGGCGAAGACTCGCCGATGGCGAATCTCATGCTGTCGGTGATGGGCGCGTTTGCCGAGTTCGAGCGTGCCTTGATTCGGGAGCGGCAGCGGGAAGGTATTGCGCTGGCCAAGCAGCGTGGCGCGTACCGGGGCCGGAAAAAGTCCCTGAGCGAACCGCAAATTGTCGAACTGAAACGCCGCATCACAGAGGGTGAGCAAAAGGCAGCAGTCGCCCGTGACTATGGCATCAGCCGCGAAACCCTGTATCAATACTTGAGAACTGGATAGCTATGCCACGTCGTTCCATCTTGTCCGCCGCCGAGCGGGAAAACCTGCTGGCGTTGCCGGACACCAAGGACGACCTGATCCGGTATTATACGTTCAGCGAAACCGACTTGTCCCTCATCCGGCAACGGCGCGGGCCAGCAAACCGGTTGGGCTTTGCCGTGCAGCTTTGTTACCTGCGGTTCCCCGGCATCATCCTTGGCGTCGATCAACCGCCGTTTCCGCCCTTGCTGAAACTGGTCGCCGATCAGCTCAAGGTTGGCGTCGAAAGCTGGAACGAGTACGGACAGCGAGAGCAGACCCGCCGCGAGCACCTGGCCGAGCTGCAAACAGTGTTCGGCTTCCAGCCCTTCACCATGAGCCACTACCGGCAAGCCGTGCACACACTGACCGAGCTGGCCATGCAGACCGACAAAGGCATCGTGCTGGCCAGCGCCTTGATTGAGCACCTTCGACGGCAGTCGGTCATTCTGCCTGCGATCAACGCCATCGAGCGCGCCAGTGCCGAGGCGATCACCCGCGCCAACCGGCGTATTTACGAAACACTGTCCGAGCCGTTGTTGAACGTGCATCGGCATCGCCTCGATGACCTGCTGAAGCGCCGCAACAATGGCAAGACCACCTGGCTGGCCTGGCTGCGCCAGTCCCCAGCCAAGCCAAATTCGCGCCACATGCTCGAACACATCGAACGTCTCAAAGCCTGGCAGGCGCTCGATCTGCCCACCGGCATAGAGCGGCTGGTTCACCAGAACCGGCTGCTGAAGATCGCCCGCGAGGGCGGGCAGATGACGCCTGCCGACCTGGCCAAGTTCGAATCGCAACGGCGCTATGCCACCCTCGTGGCGCTCGCCATCGAGGGCATGGCTACTGTTACCGACGAGATCATCGACCTACATGACCGCATCCTGGGCAAGCTGTTCAACGCCGCCAAGAACAAGCATCAGCAGCAGTTCCAGGCATCCGGCAAGGCGATCAACGCCAAGGTGCACCTGTATGGACGCATCGGCCAGGCGCTGATCGAGGCCAAACAAAGCGGTGGCGATCCGTTCGCCGCCATCGAAGCCGTCATATCCTGGGACGCCTTCGCCGAGAGCGTCACCGAAGCACAGAAGCTCGCGCAGCCTGAAGACTTCGATTTCCTGCATCGCATTGGCGAGAGCTACGCCACGCTGCGCCGCTACGCGCCGGAATTCCTCGACGTTCTCAAGTTGCGAGCTGCGCCCGCCGCCAAGGACGTGCTCGAAGGCATCGAGCTGCTGCGCGGCATGAACGCCGACAACGCCCGCAAGGTTCCCGCTGATGCTCCGACCGGCTTCATCAAAAAACGCTGGGAGAAACTGGTGATGACCGACGCTGGTATCGACCGGCGCTATTACGAGCTGTGCGCACTGTCGGAACTGAAGAACGCGCTGCGTTCCGGCGACATCTGGGTGCAGGGATCGCGCCAGTTCAAGGACTTCGAGGACTACCTGGTGCCACCCGGGAAGTTCGCCAGCCTCAAGCAGGCCAGCGAATTGCCGCTGGCCGTGGCCACCGACTGTGACAAGTACCTGCACGAGCGGCTGACGCTGCTGGAAACGCAGCTTGCCACCGTCAACCGCATGGCACTGGCCAACGACCTGCCAGATGCCATCATCACCGAGTCCGGCTTGAAGATCACGCCGCTGGATGCGGCGGTGCCCGACACCGCACAGGCGCTGATCGACCAGACGGCGATGGCGCTGCCG
>JAYVMZ010000296.1:0-6572 GCA_043758735.1 Betaproteobacteria bacterium | reverse complement strand
CGCCAGATTATCAAAGGATCGGAGGAATCCAAGGCTGGTGGGGGTACATTTGGGGGTATGCCTGCAATCCACATTGAGTACCAATATTAGCAATCAGTGCGTTAGCCAAGAAGTTGGTGTTCTCTTCTCGCACCAGATTCAATTTCTCCGCAGATATTTCGTAACATCCCTCGACTGGTGTCCGCTACGCCGGTTTGAACGGATGGCGCAGCACGATGGTTTCGTCGCGATCCGGGCCGGTGGAAATCATGTCGACCGGCACGCCACAGGCCTGTTCGATGCGCTTCAGGTACAGACGCGCGTTGACCGGCAGATCGGCGTAACGCGTAATGCCGACCGTACTCTGCGTCCATCCCGGAATTTCCTCATAGATCGGTTCGCAGTTGGCCGACGCATCGGCGCCGGAAGGCAGGATGTCGATGCGCTCGCCACCGAGGTTGTAGCCGACACCGACCTGCAACGCTTCCACGCCATCGAGCACGTCGAGTTTGGTAATGCACATGCCGGATACGCCGTTGATCTGCACTGAACGCTTGAGCGCCGCGGCATCAAACCAGCCGCAGCGCCGCGGCCGTCCGGTGACGGAGCCGAATTCCTTGCCGCGCGTGCGTAATTGCTCGCCGATGTCATCGTCCAGTTCGGTCGGAAACGGTCCCGACCCGACGCGGGTCGTATAAGCCTTGGTGATTCCCAACACGTAATGCAGCATCTGAGGTCCCACGCCCGCCCCCGCCGCCGCCGCACCGGCGACGCAGTTGCTCGACGTCACGTACGGATACGTCCCATGATCGATATCGAGCAAGGTTCCCTGCGCGCCTTCGAACAACAGGTTCTTGCCATCGCGGTGCGCATCGTAGAGTGCGCGCGGCACGTCGGCGATCATGGGCAAGAGTTGCTCGCGCATCGCCATCGTCTCGTCGTGCGTCTTCTGGAAATCCACCGGCTTTGCCTTCAGGTAGTGCTCCAGCACGAAGTTGTGGAAATCGAGCACTTCGCGCAATTTTTCCTCGAAGCGCCCGGGGACGAACAAGTCCTGCAGACGGATCGCGCGGCGTGCGACCTTGTCTTCATAGGCGGGACCGATGCCGCGTCCGGTCGTGCCGATTTTCTCGGCACCTTTCGCCACTTCGCGCGCCTGGTCGATCGCCACGTGATAGGCGAGGATCAGCGGACATGCGTCGCTGATTTTCAGCCGCGAGCGCACGTTGACGCCAGCCGTCTCCAGTTCGGCGATTTCCTGCAGCAGTGCAGTCGGCGACAGCACCACGCCGTTGCCAATGTAGCAATTGACGCCTTCGCGCAGGATGCCGGACGGAATCAACCGCAGGATCTGCTTGCGCCCGCCGATGACCAGCGTGTGCCCCGCGTTATGTCCACCCTGGAAACGCACTACGCCCTGGGCGTGATCGGTCAGCCAGTCGACCACCTTGCCTTTGCCTTCGTCACCCCACTGGGTGCCGATGACTACCACGTTACTTGCCATCAAGACCTCTGTTTAGCTTTGTTTACTTCCGGGGCTGGAGCGGGATCGAACGGCTCCAGCCTCCAGGTCCCGTTACCCGAAACGAGTTGCTGCGAGCAGTTCAATTCCGCGCGGCTCGCTTCCGCGCGGCTCGCTTCATGCCCGGGCAGATCCGGCACGACGACGGTACCGTCCGCGCGCAACCGGGCGATCTCCGTCTGCAGGGCCAAATCACCCGGCCGGTAAGGGGCCAGCACGCGCAGCGGCCGGACCTCGTCGTTCGCCATTTCGGCGAGTTCGCGCAAATCCATGGTAAAGCCGGTCGCCGGACGTGCGCGCCCGAAAGCGCGGCCGACCTCATCATAACGGCCGCCGCGCGCGATCGCTTCAGGCCGGTTGCCTGCGTAGGCCGCAAATACGACGCCGCTGTGATAGTGGTAGCCACGCAACTCGGCGAGATCGAAACACAATTCCTTTACGTCCCCAGTCAACTCGCCGCCGATCCGGGCCAGCGCGTCCAGATAAGCGGTGAGCTCCGGATAATCCGGCAGACGCGCGCGCGCGGTAGCCAACACCTCCGGTCCACCGTAGAGTTCGGGCAACAAAAGCAAAGCCTCGCGTGTGACTGCAGCGAGTCCATTCGATAATTCGCGCAACGCCGGAACATCCTTGGCCTGCAGCACCTGGAACAGATCCGCCTCCTGCTGCGCAGTCAGGCCGGCGCGGGTGATCAGCGCCCGAAACACCGATACATGGCCGATGTCGAGGTGGATGCCGTTCACCCCGGTCGCCTGCAGCGCGCGCAGCATGAGGGTCTGGATTTCGACATCGCTTTCCAGGCCGGCGTGGCCGTAAATTTCCGCTCCGATTTGCATCGGCTCGCGGGTACGCAGCAGCCCGGAAGGCTGAGTGTGCAATACCGTGCCCGCATAACACAAGCGGGTCACACCCCGGCGATTGAGCAAATGCGCATCGATGCGCGCCACCTGCGGCGTCATGTCCGCGCGCAAGCCGAGCATGCGCCCGGACAACTGGTCCACCAGCTTGAAGGTTTTCAGGTCCAGGTCGTGCCCGGTCCCCGTCAGGAGAGACTCGAGATACTCCAGCATCGGCGGCACGACGAGTTCGTAGCCGTGCGCGAAAAACAGGTCGAGGATGCGGCGGCGCAGCCGCTCCACTCTCGCCGCCTCGCCGGGCAGGAGATCCTCGATGTATTCGGGAAGCAGCCATTTCTGCATGATCAGTCGACACGGTAAACCTACCCCTCGTGCGCTCCGCCGCAATCCGAAAGGTGGTTCAAAAGGCAATATTCAGCTATTTCGTCAGGAAAAGCAGCAGCAGTCCGGCGAGCATCGAAGACAGGCCCACGAAGCGGATCTGGCCGTCCGACATTTCGGTCAGCCGGCGAAACGCGTCGCGCCAGACTGTGGGCAGCAGGAACGGTAGCAGGCCTTCGATGACCAGCATCAGCGCGACCGCCGTCATCAACGTACTCGAATAGGCTTCCATCGTTCCTCTCCCGCCACGCGCAAACGGCATTGCACCCACTGCCGCTGCCGGCTACTTTGCGCGTCCCGCGGGGTTCTTCAGGTACTTGAAGAATTCCGAATTGGGCTCGAGTATGAGCAAGTCTCCTTTGTTCTTGAAGCTTTGCCGGTAGGCCTCGAGACTGCGATAAAAGGCGTAGAACTCCGGATTGCGTTCGAAAGCGCGCGCATAGATCGCGGAAGCCTTGGCATCGCCGTCGCCTTTGAGGCGCTGCGCGTCGCGGTAGGCCTGCGCGATCACCACCTGGCGCTGCTTGTCGGCATCGGCGCGGATTTTCTCGGCCTCCGCAAAACCAGTCGAGCGCAATTCGTTTGCCACGCGCTTGCGTTCGGCCTGCATCCTGCCGTAGACGGATTCGCTGATCTCGGGCGTGAAGTCGACGCGCTTCAACCGCACATCAAGGACCTGGACGCCAATTTCGCGCGCAATCTGGTCCGCCCTTTCACGCATCAGGTCCATGATTTTTTCGCGCTCGCCCGAAACAACTTCATGGATTGTGCGCTTGCCGAATTCCTCGCGCAGGCTGCCGTTGACGGCCTGCGTCAGGCGGACCCGCGCCAGGCCCTCGTCGCCCTGCACGCTGACGTAATATTGCTTGACGTCCACGATGCGCCATTTGACGAATGAATCCACCAGGACCGGCTTGTTCTCGGATGTGACGAATTTCTGCGCTTCCTCTGCGTCGAGCGTAAGGATGCGCGAATCGAAATAACGCACGTTGTCGAGCAGCGGGACCTTGAAAAACAGGCCCGGGGCGGTTTTCACCGAAACGATCTCCCCGAGCCGGAATACGATGGCATTCTGGCGTTGATCGACGGTAAACAGGCTCAGGCTGGTGACGACCAGGACGACAACGATCGCGACAAGCGCGGTACTTACATTGAATCTCATCGTGCCTCCCTGTCGCGGCTGCGGAAGGCGTCGCGCGATCGGGGCGACGCTTCCGCCGGCGCCGGAGCCGGCACGGTCGTTTCGGTGGGCGCCTGCTTAGAAGTCGGATCGACCGGCGGGCTCGCAGTCGTACTGAGCTGCATCAGTTTATCGAGCGGCAGGTATAGCAGGTTGCTGCCGTTTTTCTGGTCGACCACAACCTTGCTGGAATTGGACAGCACCTGCTGCATCGCGTCCAGGTAAAGGCGTTGGCGGGTGACCACGGGCGCCTTGCTGTATTCGGTGACGATCTGACTGAAACGGGATGCCTCGCCTTCGGCATTCGCAATCACGCTCTGGCGGTAGCCTTCGCCTTCCTGCAGCAGTCGCGCCGACGTGCCTTTCGCCTTCGGCACGACGTCGTTGAAATAGGATTGGCCTTCGTTGATCTGCCGCTCGCGATCCTGACCCGCCTTGACCGCATCGGCGAATGCGGCCTGGACTTCCTCGGGTGCCTGCGCGTCCTGCATGGTCACGCGCGAGACCGTGATGCCGGTCTTGTAACGGTCGAGGATTTTCTGCAGCAGGATCTGCACGGTCTCGACGATTTTTTCCTTGCCGCCGGAGAGCAGGAAATTCATCTTGTTCTTGCCGACGACCTCGCGGATCGCCGATTCGGCCGCTTGCATGACCGATTTATCGGCGTCGCGGTTGTTGAACAGGTAATCCTGAGGATCCTTGAGGATGTACTGCACGGCGAACTGGATGTCGATGATGTTCTCGTCGTCCGTGATCATCAGCGATTCGTTCTGCACCTTGCTCTTGACGTTATTGCGATAGCCGATCTCGACTGTACGGACACCCGTAACGTTGACGACCTCCGCTGATTCTATGGGCCACGGCAGATGCCACTGCGGACCCGCCTCCGTGGTCTTGACGAACTTGCCGAAGCGCAGCACCACGCCGCGCTGGCTGGCATCCACGATGTAGAAGCCGCTGGCAAGCCAGACCACCACCACCAGGATGACCAGCAGCCCGAAGCCGCCGCCGAACTGGCGCGCGCTCGGCCCCGGCGGCGGAGCACCGCCCCCGCCCTTGCCGCCGAACAGGGAATTCAAGCGCTGGTTCAGGCGACGCCATAGCTCATCGAGATCGGGCGGCCCGTCGTTGCCGCGCTTTCCCCACTGCGGATCATTCAATGCCATTCGTGCTTGCTTTCAATTTGACAGGAGGCCCGGCCCGATCAGGGCCTTCGTATTCAGGCTGCGGCAACGCCGATGGCATTGCGCTGCATTTCGTGCAATTCAGCCAGCACGGCGCGCAAAAACTCGAAACCTGCACCGGTTTCCGCGCTGACACGGACTGAAATGATCTTACCATACTGATCCCGCTCGACACCGGGTTGCAGGCCGGCGATATCGATTTTGTTGAAGACCACTACCTGGGGAACGGCATCGGCGCCGATTTCGACCAGCACCTTGTTGACTTCCGCGATCTGGTCATCGCGCGCCAGGCTCGCCGCATCCACCACGTGCAGCAACAGGTCGGCGTGCACGGTCTCCTCAAGCGTCGCACTAAAGGCTGCGACCAGCGTATGAGGCAGATCGCGGATGAATCCGACCGTATCCGACATGATGATGGATTCGCCGCGGGCGCCGCTGACGCGCCGCGAAGTCGTATCCAGAGTCGCGAACAGCTGGTCGGCCGCATAAGCCTCACTGCGCGTAAGCCGGTTGAACAGCGTCGACTTGCCGGCGTTGGTATAACCGGCCAGCGACACCGACAAGGCCTGGCCGCGCTGTCGGGCGCGGCGCTGCGTCTGCCGCTGGCGATGCACCGACTCGAGCTTTTCCTTGAGAACCTTGACCCTTTTACGTAATAACTGGCGGTCGGTTTCCAGCTGGGTTTCGCCCGGTCCGCGCAGTCCGATCCCGCCCTTCTGACGTTCCAGGTGGGTCCAGCCTCGCACCAGGCGCGTGGCCAGGTGCTCGAGCTGGGCAAGTTCGACCTGCAGCTTGCCTTCGTGGGAGCGCGCACGCTGCGCGAAAATATCCAGGATCAGGCTGCTTCGGTCGACCACCCGGCACTCGAAACGCTTTTCGAGGTTGCGTTGCTGCGCGGGCGACAAGTCGTGGTTGAACAGCACCAGCGATGCGCCCGCGGTTTGCACCGCTTCGGCGATTTCCTCGACCTTCCCTGTACCGGCAAACGTCGCAGCATCGGGCCGCTGGCGCTTGCCCTTGATGACTGCAACCGGTTCGACGCCGGCGCTTTGCGCCAGGCGTCGGATTTCCTCCTGCGTTTCGGCGAAATCCAGCTTGCCGAAATCGAGGCTGACGAGGACAGCACGGTCGCCGCCGCGTGGACGATCAAACATCAATGCAATGAGGCCAGGTACGAGTGCCGCAGACGTGCAATGTCACGCCTCGCATCACCTGGTTCGGGGCGACGACATTGGCGGAAACGGCAGTACGGGCGGAACGGGGTCGACGAACACTCAGTCTTCGGACCCCTGCTCCAAAGACAAGTTCACCGGGCGCGCCGGCACGACGGTGGAAATCGCGTGCTTGTAGACCATTTGCGTCACGGTGTTCTTCAGCAAAACAACGTACTGGTCGAACGATTCGATCTGTCCCTGCAGCTTGATTCCATTGACCAGATAAATCGAAACCGGCACATGCTCTTTGCGCAA
>JAYVMZ010000295.1:0-18747 GCA_043758735.1 Betaproteobacteria bacterium | reverse complement strand
ACCAATCACCAATCACCAATCACCAATCACCAATCACCAATCACCAATCACCAATCACCAATCACCAATCACCAATCACCAATCACCAATCACCGCTTTCAACTGTCGTCCATCGCCAGTTCTTGCGGCAAATGGTGGATGTCGCCCCATGACTCGATGGTCCAGCGCCCGCTGCTGACCGAAATCACATTGACAGAGGCGTTGTAGATCGTGAAATCGCGCGGAGCGGAAAGCGGCATGCGGGTTGCGTGGCGATAGACCACATCCAGCGCGCCCCCATGCGTGACGGCCAGTATCCGGCGACCGGCATGCTCATCGAGAATTGTCTCGACGAAATCCAGGATGCGGCGCGAAAATCCGCCCAGGCTTTCGCCGCCGGCGAGTGCGAGATCCGGCTCACGGGATTTGAAAACCTTCCAGGCCGCCGGTTGCGCGATCACGGCTTCCTCGCCGGTCAATCCCTGCAGCACGCCAAGATTCCGTTCGCGCAGGCGCTCGTCGCGAACTATGTCGATTTCAGGATTGGCTACGACCGGGCTCGCCGTCCGGTAGGCGCGAATCAGGTCGCTGGAATAAATCTCGTCGAAATGTTCGCCACGCAGGCGCGCTCCCACCGCTGCCGCCTGGGCAAGGCCGATCTCGTTCAGGGGGATGTCGAGGTGTCCCTGGATGCGGCCTTCGACGTTCCATGCGGTTTCGCCGTGGCGCACGAGAACGAGTTTCGTGGCGCTCATCGCAGCGGCCTCTCTTTGTAACGCGGCAGCGTGTCGGTAATCTCGAACCACGGTGCCATTGAGCCGACATGGATAGGCATCGCCGGCCTGATGCCCGGATCCGTGTCGAGGCATCCGGGCGACAGACCGCAGGCATCGGGATTTTCGTCGAAGCGGCTCAGCAACGCGGAACCGCGGCGGCTGCAAAAACCGCGATGCGTGCCGGTCGAGGTTGCATACCCGTTGATCAGGTTTTCGCCGGCAATCCAGCGGAAATCCTTTGCCCTGACGCTCGCGCGCGAACGGAAAGCCGCGCTATGTGCCTTGCGGCGGATCGAGCAATGGCTGTAACGCACATCGGTCAGCGGCCCGTCGATCGCGTAACTTACGCCCTCGCACAGGCAACGGCCGTTAAGCTTCAGGCCTCCCTGTATCAATTGATCCGACACAGCAATCCTTTCAAGTATTCGCCTTCGGGAAAATCCAGCGACACCGGATGGTCCGGCGTCGAATGGAACTGATCGATGACCTGCGCGTCCGTGCCCGCGTCCAGCGCCGCGCCGGCGACGATCTTGCGAAACAAGTCCGCGGAGACCCCACCGGAGCAGGAAAACGTGGCGAGCAGGCCCCCGGGGCGCAACAGCTTGAAGCCGAGCAAGTTGATGTCCTTGTAACCGCGCGCGGCGCGTTCGGCAGTTGCCGCAGTGGGAGCGAATTTCGGCGGATCGAGGATGATCAGGTCGAACTGCTTGTTCTGGTCGCGCAGCTTGCGCAGGTACTGGAACACGTCGGCGTCGACCCATTCGCAGCGGTCTTCCGGCAAGGCGTTCAGGCGCACATTTTCGCGCGCCAGTAGCAGTGCGTCCGCTGACGAATCAACGGAGGCCACCGATGCTGCGCCGTGGGCGAGCGCCTGCACCGTGAACCCGCCCGTATAACTGAAGCAGTTGAGAACGTCCCTGCCGGCGGCAAGCTGGCCGACCTGCAGGCGGTTGTCGCGCTGGTCCAGGTAGAAGCCGGTCTTGTGTCCTGTCGCCACATCGACCCGTAGGCGCACGCCGCTTTCACTGATCTCCACGATCGACGGATCGAGTTCGCCTTTTACCAGCCCGGTGCGCGGAGCGAGACCTTCAAGTTCGAGCACGTCCGCATCGGAACGCTCGAAGATGGCGCGGGCGGCGGTGAGCTTTTGCAGCGACTCGATGATTGCTTCGCGCCAGCGATGGCAACCGGCGCTGGAAATCTGCAAGACGACCACGTCGGCATAACGATCCACGATCAGACCCGGCAAGCCATCCGACTCGCCGTGCACCAGGCGCTCGGCTTCGTCCGGTTTCCTGGGGAACAGCGTGCGGCGCATGCCGATCGCCGCTTCGATGCGGCGATGAAAAAAAGCGGTATTGATCTGCGTGGCTTCGTTCCAGTCCCACACGCGCGCGGAAATGTTTGCGTCAGGATTGACCGCCGCAATGGCGAGAAAGCGTCCGTCATTTGCGACCACGTGCGCTGTATCGCCGGCCGACGCTTTGCCATCGATGCGCGCAACCGCGCCGGAGAATACCCAAGGATGGCGGCGCAGTAGCGATTTCTCGCGACCGGCTTTGAGGAAGATTTTGATCATATCTAGTGAAGATCTTGAACCACGGAGAACACGGAGCACACGGAGAAAAGACGTGGTCTGTCAACAAAATGTTCGGAGTCGCACCCGCATTTAACATTCATGCGTTGTATTTCGATTCTGATTTTTCTCCGTGTCGCTCCGTGTTCTCCGTGGTTCATTCTCTCGGTACTTTACGCTTTGCCCGAGGATGCGCCTGATCGTAGACCTTGGCGAGATACTGGAAGTCGAGATGCGTGTAAACCTGCGTGGTCGATATGCTGGCGTGGCCGAGCATTTCCTGCACTGCGCGCAGGTCGCCGCTGGATTGCAGGACGTGCGACGCGAACGAATGGCGCAGCATGTGCGGATGCACGTGGCCGGGCAGTCCTTGCTTGATGCCCAAGGTCTTCAGGCGGGATTGCACGGTGCGCGGACTGATGGATTCGCCGCGCTGGTTCAGGAACAGGGCCGCTTCGTCCTTGTGCGGCAGCGCGTCGCGCACCGGCAGCCAGGCCTGCAGCGCCTGCAGCGCGTGGCTACCCACGGGGACCACGCGTGTCTTGTTACCCTTGCCGGTCACGCGTACCGTCGCATCATCGAAACTCACGTCGCCTTGTTTCAGTGATGTCAGTTCGGACAGGCGCAGGCCGGAGGAATACAACAGTTCGAACATCGCGCGATCGCGCACCGCCAGCGGATGGCCTCCGGCGAAACTGACCAGGCGGTTTGCTTCATCGGGCGACAACGCTTTCGGCAATGACTTCGGCGATTTCGGCGGTCTGACCCCGGTGCACGGATTGCGGACGAAGCCGTGATCGCGCGCAAGGTAGCTGAAAAATCCGCGCCATGAGGAGAGCATGCGCGCCAGCGATTTGCCGCCCAGTCCGCGCCCGTGCAGGCGCGCGATGAAGCGCCGGATCTGGTGGATCTGCAAATCCTGCAGCGCCGATTCCTGTTCCTGCACAAGTTCCAGCAAGACCCGCACATCGTGCCCATAGCCTGCGGCGGTATGCGGCGACAGGCGCCGTTCGCGGATCAGGTGCGACAGGAAATCGGAGACGAAAGGAGGCTCGGCCCGGGGTTCTTTTTCGCCTGCAGACGGATCGCCGCGCACGGACATTTACAAGAATCGCACGAGCGACGTACTGATCAAATCACCGAGGCGCTTGAGGTAAAGCGTGCCCATGCCGGGGTAGAAGCGTTGAGCATCCTCGCTTGCCAGGGCCAGCAGGCCGAAGACCCGGTCCGAGCGCAGCGCGACATAGGCATACGATTTCAGCAGGCTGCCGGCTTCGCCGAACCATTCGGCAGTTTCGAACATGGGCTGATGGCTGCAATACGGCTGGTTGAGGCTGTCGGCGAATACCCTGACTTCCTGGCTGCTCGCCGTGAACTCCGCCAGCGGTGGATGATCCCTTTCGCTCCACAACCTGACGGCCATGTGGGGCACAGCGAATTCTTCCCGCAGGTTGTAATAGAGAACCTGTAGCGAGGCATCCAGGTTGGCCGGCTTGATCAGTGCCAGGGCGGCGCGATGCACGCGCTCGCCTATTGCGTCATTTTCCTCGCCGTACTTCACGAGTTCGCGCAGCTTGCTTTCCAGCACTTTGTTTTTTTCACGCAGGCTGATGATCTGGCGCTCGGAGATCGGGATGGCGCGGCCGCCATGCGGATGCGGAATCGACATGTCGCCGATCATGTCGGCGTAAGTCTCGAAGAATTCGGGATGGTCCTTCAGGTAACGGGCAACGTCTTCGGGTCTCATTAATCTGTTCTCTATACCTCGATCTGGCCTTCGAATACGGATTGCGCCGGCCCGGTCATGAAAACCGGTTGCGCCGCGCCCATCCATGCAATTTCAAGTACGCCGCCGCGGGTATCAACCTCTACGGGCGAATCGAGCAACCCTCGCGTTATGCCGGCCACTACAGCCGCGCTGGCGCCGGTGCCGCAAGACAATGTTTCCCCGGCCCCGCGCTCGAACACGCGCAGTTTAATATGTCTGCGATCCACGATCTGCATATATCCGGCATTGACTCGCTCGGGAAAGCGCACGTGGCGTTCTATGAGCGGGCCTTCGCTCGCCACAGGGGCGGCATCGGCATCGGCGACGACCTGAACCGCATGCGGATTGCCCATCGATACAGCGGAGATCTCGACTTTCCGGCCATCGACTTCCAATTCATAGGTCGAAGCCAGCCGCTCTGCCACGAAGGGAATGCGGTCGGGCTCGAAAACCGGCAAGCCCATGTTCACCGTGACCCGCCCGTCGCTTTCGAGCCTGGGTTCGATGACGCCCGATCGGGTCTCCACGCGGATCGCGTTCTTTGCCGACAAACCCTTGTCGTGCACGTAACGCACGAAGCAGCGGGCGCCGTTGCCGCACTGGCTGACTTCGCCGCCATCCGCATTGAAGATCCGGTAGTAGAAATCGGTGTCGCGGTTTCGCGCGGGTTCGACGACCAGCATCTGGTCGAAGCCGATGCCCAGATGGCGGTCAGCCAACCGGCGTATTCCTGCGGCATCGAGCCCCAGCGGCGCCCGGGTGGCATCGACGACAACAAAGTCGTTGCCGGCGCCGTGCATTTTGGTGAACTTCAGTTTCATATCGGATTCGTCAGGCGGCAAGGGATCGGGACATGACGTAGTCGTCCATGAAGAATCCGTTGCCGATAGCTACTTTCACTGTCTTCGCCACCCTGAAGCCGGTGCGCAGGTAGGCCGCGACCGATCCGTGGTTGTACTTGTTGACCTGGAGATAAAGCGTGTCCATGTCCTGGCGCACGGCTGCCTTTGCCACGTGCTCGATCAGCGCCGCACCGTAGCCTTTGCCGCGAAAGAGCTGATGCACATAAAGTTTGTCCATTTTCATCGTGAGCGCCTCGACGCCGTGCTCGTAACTCGCGAATCCGCAAAGTTCGCCGTCGACTTCGAGTTTGTCCCACCAGGCTTTACCTGCCTGCAGTTGCATGCGGATCGCATCCGGCGAATAACGCTGCGCCAGCATGTATTCTATCTGGCTGACGGTAATAATCCCCGGATAGTGCTGCAACCAGATTTCGCGCGCCAGCCCGCAAACCGGTTCGATGTCCGCGTCGTGCAGCGGCGAAATGCGAAAATTCACGGGGACGGACATGCTCAGGCGCAAATCGAGTTGAGATCCGGATTGGCGAACATTCAGTAGAACCTCGCCTCGCCGGGCGGGCGGGTCTTGAAGCGCTTGTGCAGCCAGTAGTATTGCTCAGGCATCTCGCGCACGCGGTCTTCGATGAATGCGTTCATGCGCGCAGTGTCGTCTTCCACGCTCGCCCCGGGAAAATTTTCCCACGCCGGATAAAAGCGCGTGACGTAGCCGACGGCGCCTGGCATCTGGCGCGTGATGCAGGGAACCACGCGGGCACCGGTCAGGCGCGCCAGGCGTGACAAGCCGGCTACGGTGGCCGTCGACACGCCGAAAAAGGGCACGAACAGCGAATCCTTCGGGCCCAGATCCATGTCGGGCAGGTAGAAAAAAGGGATGCCCTTGCGCAAGCCACGGATGACCGGTCGCAAGCCATCCTGCCTGGACACCAGCACGCTCTGTCCGAAGCGGGTGCGGCCATGCAACAGAATCTTGTCGAGCGCCGGATTTTTCTGGTGCGAGTACATCGATATCACGTCGTATTCGATGGAGATGCGGATGCCGCCCATGTCGAGGCCGACGAAGTGCGGCGCGAGCACGATGAGAGGCTTGCCCAGTGCGCGATCGAAGTTTTCCCGGCCTTCGAAAACGACCAGCCGTCGAATGCGTTGCTCGGAACCCCACCACAGGATGCTGTGTTCGAGCACGGTGCGCCCGAAGGCGCGAAAGTGCCGGCGCGAAAGTTTCTCCCGCTCCGCCTCAGGCATCTGTGGGAAGCACAGGCGCAGGTTCGTGCGCACCACGCGCCGGCGTTCCCGGACCAGCCAGTAAACCAGCATGCCCAGGCCTTTGCCGAGCGGCACCAGCACTCGCAAGGGCAGCAGACCAAGCAGCCAGAACAATGCCATCGCGAATCTCAACTGCCCTTCCCTCGAGCCTGGCCCGTAGTTCCGGGCGGGGTCACGCCGGCCGGAACCTTGTAGCGGTTGTAGCTCCACAGATATTGGGCGGGTTCGGTCGCGACCACGCGTTCGATGGCTGCGTTGAAGTCGCGGGCGCTGTCCTCGCCGCTGATCTGTCCGTCGTATTCGGTGAAATGGATGGCAAAGCCCGCACCGTCTGCCAGCCGGACGGCCGCGGCCATGAGGATGGTCGCGCCCGTGGCTTGCGCGAGTTTCCCGGCCAGGGTCATGGTGTAGGCCGGGCGCCCGAAGAAATCCGCCCATACGCCTTCCCCGTTTCCGGGTACCTGATCGGGCAGGATGCCGACGGCTTCGCCGCGCCTGAGGGCTTTCAACAGCAGTCGCACGCCGGCGAGATTGGCGGGTGCGAGCCTCACCCCGTCGCGCCCTCGACCAGCCTCGATCAAGGGCTGTAGCGCTTTCATCTTTGGCGCACGGTAGAGCACTGTGATGGGCCGGCGTTGCGCGGCCCAGAGTGCGGCGGCATCGAAGCAGCCCAGATGCGGGGTCAGATAAATGACGCCCCGTTCGCGCCGTTCGGCCGCTTCCACCAGGGCGATGGGCTCCGCGCGCACGACCAGTCGCACGGCGGGGGCAACCGGCCGAAACCAAACCGGAATCAGTTCGGTCCCAGACTTTCCCGACTCGGCGATGTTCCGGCGCAGGATGCGTTGATAGTCTTTTTCGTCCTGCCACAGGCCGCTTTGCAGGAGATTGGCGCGCAACCGGCTGGCGTATTTGTCGGAGAGGAAGTACACGATCCAGCCCAGCGCGCCGCCCACGGCGTGGATCCAGGAGAGCGGCAGTTTCGCCAATAGCCGCAACAACCCTATAAGCATGAACTTATTCGATTTTCCGTTTTGTTCTTTTGATGGCTTTTTGCTATCCTGACCGACCCTACCGAATCAGCCCAGACCATTCGATGAACGATTTCCAATTTACTTCCGAGTCGGTTTCCGAAGGCCATCCGGACAAAGTCGCGGATCAGATTTCCGATGCCGTGCTGGATGCCATCTTAACCCAGGATAAATTCGCCCGAGTGGCGGCCGAAACCCTGGTGAACACCGGCCTGGTCGTCATGGCTGGCGAGATCACCACCCATGCCGTGGTGGATTTTCAGCAAGTTGCGCGGGAAACGATCAAGCGCATCGGCTACGACAACACGGACTACGGCATCGACTATCGCGGTTGTGCCGTGCTGGTCGCCTATGACAAGCAATCCCCGGATATTGCGCAGGGCGTGGACAAGGCCCAGGACGATCCGCTGAATCAGGGCGCCGGCGACCAGGGCCTGATGTTCGGTTACGCCTGCGACGAAACGCCGGTGCTGATGCCGTTGCCGATCTATCTCTCCCACCGCCTGGTCGAGCGCCAGTCGGATCTGCGCCGCGACGGACGCCTGCCGTGGTTGCGCCCGGATGCCAAATCCCAGGTCACCGTCCGCTATGTCAACGGCAAGCCGGATTCCATCGACACGGTTGTTTTGTCGACGCAGCATTCACCCGACATATCGCTGGAAAAGATCCGCGAAGCCGTGATCGAAGAGATCATCAAACCGGTGTTGCCGAAAAACCTGATCAAGGGCGAAATCAAATTCCTGGTCAATCCGACCGGACGCTTCGTCGTCGGCGGACCGCAGGGCGATTGCGGATTGACCGGCCGCAAAATCATTGTCGACACCTACGGTGGTGCGGCCCCTCACGGCGGCGGCGCGTTTTCCGGCAAAGATCCTTCCAAGGTCGATCGCTCCGCGGCCTATGCGGCGCGCTACGTGGCGAAGAACATCGTGGCCGCGGGACTCGCGACGAAATGCCAGATCCAGGTGTCCTACGCGATCGGCGTGGCCAAACCCACCAGCGTGATGGTGACGACCTTCGGCACCGGCAAGATCGCCGACGAGAAAATTGCCCAACTGGTACAACAGCATTTCGATCTGCGTCCGAAGGGCATCGTGGCCATGCTCGACCTGCTGCGCCCGATCTACGAAAAAACGGCGGCGTATGGCCATTTTGGCCGGGACGAGCCGGAATTTACCTGGGAAGCCCTCGATAAAGTCGAGATGCTCAAAGCGGAAGCCGGCATCAAGCAGACCGCTACGGCCTAAAGCGGGTTACGTCAAGAGCGTTGACGCAGATACCCTCGCAAAGCGTGGAGTACCCTTTTAGGGCGCAAAGGAAAAACAAGAGGACGCAGAGAAGTGCTCGACGAGGGAGGCCAAGACAGGCCTCCCTTTTTCGTTTGGTTTTCCTATTGGCGCAGGTTGGTGGAATTGACAGGAAAACCCTGCTCCGCGAAACTATCCCTCGAACGAGCAGCTTTGAATGCATTGTGAGCCATACATGGCAACAAACTGGAAAGCTGGTGGAAAGAAACATTCGGCTACGGTTTCGAATTCCTCACAGAATGCGAAGCCCGATACCTGGAAAGAGCAGACGAAGCTCAGCTCATCCGAGATCGTCTCGTTGCGGCAAGACAAGCGGGCGACTATTGAAAAGGCCAGATCCGCCAAGCGATAACGGAAATCAGAATATCGCAGCAAACGCAATCTGCGCAAAGGAATGGCGGCAAGACCAAGGGGCTCAATCCGAGCCCCTTTTTTGTTTGACGGTTGATTGTCAGTTCATGCCGTGCAGCTTGTCCCCCACGCGGCGGGCGCGGCCGAGGGTTTCCAGGGTTTCCACAATCTGCGGCAGGCGCCGTTTCCACGGGCCCTTGCCAGTGAAGCGCTCGGCGATGGCGTCGAGGGACATCGGTTCGCGCGCTGACGAAAGGATGCCGGCGACCTGCCGCACCTGATCCGGCAGACTCTTCGGCCAGGGCAGCTTGCCGGTTTTCGCGGCGACTTTGATCTCTGTTTCGCCCTCGATCTCGATCTCTGATTGTTTGGGCGCCGCGGCCTTGGCCGGATTCTGGAATTCCGGCCGCAGCCAGCGGATCAATCCCTTCTTTTCTTCGGCGGCACGCTCCGTGTTGAGCGCCACCAACCGTTCCAGCAACGCCTCATCCAGTGCGCGCTTGCATTCGTCACGAACCGCCGGTGTACCGTTCGTGCCCGCTGCCGCATTGCCATTTATGACTTGCATCAAAGGCGCGAGGTCGGACCACCCGTAGGCCTCCAGCACCGCAACATCGATTTCATCGTGCAACTGCTTGAGCACAGACACCAGTCCCTGCTCGTGAATGATTTTCTCTTTTGCGTTGAGGGCTTCGCCAGACTTCAGTTTCTCCAGCACGTTGTAGATGCCGGTGAGCGTCAGTTCAGGATGTAGTGATTGCTGGCGCTTGCGATGGGCGTCGAGTTGCTCGGCGAGAACGCGGATGCGGGACTGCTGCGCGGGTGTGAAAGTAGGAAAAGGAAAGTTATCGAAGCACGGACCATTTTGGTAACGCGGCCTGTCTTCGAGAGTACCCCCGGCCGCAAGTGCCCAGCATACGTGCATATATGAAGAAACCGTACCAAGCCAGCACTCATCATCCAGTGCCAACACGGTAATTGAACCATCGACGAGATTCTCCGGCCAAGAAAGAAAAACAAAGAACCGGTGTTTGCTGACCTCACTGGTTGCCAAGTACCTTCGAATTTCGGAAAGCGCCTTTCTTAACTCGGGACGCGGTCGACCAAATAGCCACCATTTCTCTCGAAAGCCTTTGTCGCGGTTTTGTGCGCGCTCTGGGTACACACGGTCATATAAGTGCTGGTACAACCCGGGGTGTTGATTCCGTAGCCCATCAAGCGATAAGCCGAAAGTATCGATTGCGTGGCGTTCGGACCGTTTCTGGGTGATGTCACCACCGGCCCAGTATCGTGGAAGCAGTCGCGACGCCGACGGGTCTTCCGCGATTAACTTATATGTTAGTTCCGGAGTTACCTGAAATTCGCTGCCCACAAGTTTGCAACCTTGCCAGCATAGCCCCGTGTTTGCCTTTAACGGGAGCGCGTCGGCGACTCTTGCCCCCACGCGTAAGTCGATTCCTATACGACCGCGCTTGCGCGTTAGCCATACCTCTATTTCGCCATCGTCTCTAGGCCGTTCCTCCGATACCGTGGCGAGTTCTCCTGAACCTGTCCCAGCTGCACCAACAGTCATCGCTATTCGAACAGAGGCCCCATTCGAGCTGTCGACCCAAGGATGGTCCGGAATTGCAAACGTGAGTGTGAGAGGAGACTTCTGGCTAAAGTGCCGATCGATCACTGCTCGGTTGTAGGTTTGACGGAGGCTATTCGTTGTGATTAAACCGAAGCTTGCGAGCGTACCGGCGCGCGTCAGATCAGCTGCGTGGTTCCACCAATACATCACAAAATCCGCCGAGTCAGGCACTTCGTCGACTGTTCTCCGTAGCGCATCGACGTAGCCATCTCCCAAAACTTCGCGCATACGCTTATTGCCGATGAACGGCGGATTTCCCACTACGAAATCAGCCTTCGGCCATTCCGCCTTGCGTGGATTGACGTAGCGCTCTAACGGCGCTTGCGCGGTTTCGTCCGGAACGTCTTCGCCAGTCACCGGGTGCTTCTTCATCGTCTTGCCATTCCAGCGGCTGACCGGTTTGCCACTTTCGTCCATGACATACGTCATCCGGTCGTACGCCAGCACCGCGTCGCGGCATTCGATGTTGTGGAAATCCTTCAGCACCGGTTGCTGCGGCATGACATTGCCGCGGGTGCGGAAATGCCATTGCAAATAGCCGATCCAAAGCACCACTTCGGAGATTGCCGCCGCGCGTGGATTGAGTTCAATGCCCAGTAACTGATGGGGATCGACGGTGACCCCGCTCATATCGAGCCGGGCTTGACCTTCACCGAAAGCTTCGAGTTGATTCAGTATTTCGCCTTCAAGGCGCTTCAAGTGTTCCAGCGTGACGTAAAGGAAGTTGCCCGAACCGCAGGCCGGGTCGAGCACCCTCACTTCGCACAGTTTGTGATGGAAGGCGTGTACTTCTTTGCGGGCTTCGTCCAGTTTTCCTTCCGCTGCCAGTAACAGCGCAGCAGCCTGGGCATCGGCCCAATCTTCGCGCAAGGGTTCGATCACAGTTGGCAGAACGAGGCGTTCGACATAAGCGCGTGGCGTGTAGTGCGCGCCAAGCTGGTGGCGTTCCTCCGGATCGAGTGCGCGCTCCAGCAATGTGCCGAATATGGCGGGCTCGACTTCCTTCCAGTCGAATTTCGCCGCCTCCTGCAGAAGTGCAATCTGGTCGCGATCGAGCTGCAGCACATGCGGTTGCTTGAACAGTTTGCCGTTGAAGCGCAGCACATCCGTGCGCAGGGCTACGGAAAAGTCTCCTGCATCCATTGCCTTCCACATTTCGCCGACCAGCGGGACGAACTGACCTGGATTTTCCTTCAGACTGTCGAGCAGATTGGAGAAGGCACGAGGCGGCAACAGCCCCACGTCCTCGGCGAACATGGAGAACAGGCAGCGCGTGAGGAATCCGGCGACCACCTCGGGGGCCTGGCCGGTCGCTTCCAGCGCCTTGGCGACTTTCGCCAGTTGAGCCGCGATTTCGCGCGTGACTTTTGCGGAGCGCTTGCTGGGGTCGAGCGCTACCGGATCGATCCAAACCCTCCTCAGCTTCTCCCGCTGGGCATCGTCGCGCAGATCTTCGAGACGGATGCGGTGCGAGCGCGGATCGGGGAATGGCGTGTAGGTGGCGCCGGAGCGGGTGAATTCGGCGTACAGCTCGATGGCATTGCCCACGTCGACAACTACAAGGAACGGCGGACGGCCCTCGGTGGCGGGGAGAGAGCGGGCGTATTGTTCTGCCTGTCCCCTGGCGCGCAGCATGGCATCGTCGAAAGCCTTGCCTTCGAGCTTGCGGAATTTTTTGGCCTCCAGGACGAAGGCGTCGCGGTGATAACAGTCGATGAAGCCATAGGATTCCGAGCCATCGCCATGACGGAAAGTGACGCGTCGCTCGAAAACATACGCGTTATCGCGCGTGTCTTCACGGGAGGGATCGGGTTCCGGGACGCCGAGAAGCTGGCAAAGATCCCGTACGAACAGGACGTAGTTGGCTTTTTCAGTCCCGTCCGCGGCCTTCCAGCGGTCGATGAACGCTTCCACGGCCTCGGGCGGGGCGTTGCCGACCTTATGCGGTTGGGTTTTGGACTCGGCCATGGATGCACCGGAGTTTAACCCAGCGAAACCCCAAAACCCGAATGTCCTCGCCCCCAATGGAATTCTCTCTTTCCGTTGCCCTCCTCCGCGTCCTCTCTTGCCTTTCCTCTGCGTCCTAAAAGGGTACTCCACGCTTTGCGAGGGTATCTGCGTCAACGCTCTTAACGCGGCTTTCCCGGCCGCTGCTTTTCCGAAGGCGCCCGCTGGGCTATACTGCGCCCTCGCTGAGGAGCGCTGCGACCCCGAATCCAGGGGCCAGGCTCAGCAAACGATCCAACGGCGCTCACAATCATTAAACCGGTTGTGAGCGCCGTTTTCATTTTCGGCGTTCCGTTGCAAAGGAGAATGTCGATGTCCGCAGTTCCGAACACGAAGAAATCCGGCGATTTCCACATTGCCGACATGGCCCTCGCAGACTGGGGCCGCAAGGAAATCCGCATCGCCGAAACCGAGATGCCGGGCTTGATGGCGATACGCGAGGAATATGCCGCGACCCGGCCGCTGCGCGGAGCGCGCATCACCGGCTCGCTGCATATGACCATCCAGACCGCCGTGCTGATCGAGACGCTGCAGGCGCTTGGCGCGGAAGTGCGCTGGGCTTCCTGCAACATCTTCTCGACCCAGGATCACGCGGCGGCAGCGATCGCCGCAACCGGCACGCCGGTGTTTGCCGTGAAGGGCGAATCCCTGGCCGAGTACTGGGAATACACGCATCGCATTTTCGAATGGCCAGCGGGGGCTTATTCCAACATGATCCTGGACGACGGCGGCGATGCGACGATGCTGCTGCACCTTGGTACCCGCGCGGAATCCGACGCTTCGGTATTGAACAACCCCGGCAGCGAGGAAGAAACCGCATTGTTCGCCGCCATCAAGGCCAAGCTCAAGCAGGAGTCGAAGTGGTATTCCACGCGCCTGGCGAAAATCAAGGGCGTCACCGAAGAGACCACCACCGGCGTGCACCGCCTGTATCAGATGCACAAGGACGGCAAGCTTGCGTTTCCGGCGATCAACGTCAACGACTCGGTGACCAAGTCGAAATTCGACAACCTCTACGGCTGCCGCGAATCGCTGGTCGACGGCATCAAGCGCGCAACCGACGTGATGATCGCGGGTAAGGTCGCGCTGGTGTGCGGCTATGGCGATGTGGGCAAAGGTTCCGCGCAGGCTTTACGGGCGCTGTCGGCGCAGGTGTGGGTCACGGAAGTCGACCCGATCTGCGCGCTGCAGGCCGCGATGGAGGGCTATCGCGTGGTGACCATGGATTATGCGGCGGACAAGGCCGACATATTCGTGAGCGCCACCGGCAATTTCCATGTGATCACGCATGACCACATGAAGAAAATGAAGGACCAGGCCATCGTCTGCAACATCGGCCACTTCGACAACGAAATCGACATTGCCTCGCTGGCGCAGTATCAGTGGGAAGAGATCAAGCCGCAGGTCGATCATGTGATTTTCCCGGCGATGGAGGGGAGGCCAGCCAAACGCATCATCATCCTGGCGAAGGGTCGACTGGTGAACCTGGGTTGTGGTACCGGCCATCCAAGTTACGTCATGAGTTCGTCGTTTGCCAACCAGACCATCGCGCAGATCGAGTTGTACGCCAATACGGCGAAGTACCCGGTCGGCGTCTACACACTGCCCAAGCACCTGGATGAAAAAGTCGCGCGCCTGCAACTAAAGAAACTCAATGCGCAACTGACGGAACTGACGGATACCCAGGCCAACTATATCGGGGTGAAAAAAGCGGGGCCTTACAAGACAGACCACTACCGGTACTGATGAGCGGCCCCAGCAACTTCAGTTTCGAATTTTCCCCCCCCAAAACAGCGGAGGGGAAAGTGAAGCTGCGCGCCACGTGGCAGCAACTTGCGCAACTGAAGCCGCGTTTTTTTTCGGTGACCTTCGGTGCCGGCGGATCCACCCAGCAAGGCACGCTGGATACCGTGCTGGAAATCCGCGGTGCCGGCCACAACGCGGCACCGCATATCTCCTGCGTTGCGTCGAGCAAGGCAGAGATTGCCGCGACTCTTTCGCGTTATCGCGAAAACGGCATTCGCCATATCGTCGCTTTGCGTGGTGACATGCCTTCCGGGCTGGCTTCGAGTGGCGAACTCAGGTACGCAAACGAGCTCGTGGCGTTCATCCGCGAAACGACGGGCGATTGGTTCCATATCGAGGTCGCGTGCTATCCGGAATACCATCCGCAGACGCGCAACGCGGCCGACGAACTGAAGAACTTCAAACGCAAGGTCGACGCGGGCGCGAATTCGGCCATCACGCAATATTTCTACAATTCGGATGCCTACTTTCGTTTTGTCGACGAATGTTCCGCCGCCGGGATTGGCGTTCCCATCGTGCCGGGCATCATGCCGATCGGCAATTTCTCCCAGCTCGCCCGGTTCTCGGATGCCTGCGGCGCGGAGATCCCGCGCTGGATGCGCATCAAGCTGGAAAGTTATCGCGACGACACGGCGTCGATCCGCGCCTTCGGGCTCGATGTCGTCACCGCCTTGTGCGAAAAACTGCTCGAAGCCGGGGCGCCGGGACTG
Organism: Betaproteobacteria bacterium; assembly: GCA_043758735.1. Taxonomy (GTDB): domain Bacteria; phylum Pseudomonadota; class Gammaproteobacteria; order Burkholderiales; family JACQAP01; genus JACQAP01. The sequence continues at coordinate 3,680 of JAYVMZ010000295.1, read as the reverse complement.
CATTTCTATACGCTGAACCAGGCCGGGCCGGCCAGCACGATATGGCAGCGCCTGGGTCTGTGAACTACTTCCACCACTTTCACCGCAGAGGCGCAGAGGGCGCGGAGGAGAACCTGAACTAGCACCAAGCGAGTAGACTGCGCGCGTGCCGCGCCTCTATGCCAAACCGCTAGTCTTCTTGCTCGCCGCGATTACCGTCGCGGCCCTCCTCGAATTTTTCTGGCTGAACTGGCTGAACTCCGCGGAAGCACGATTTTCCGATTTATTCGTCAAAGTCCAGGCCGGCAAGATCAAGCCCGATCCGGACATCGTGGTCGTCGCCGCGGACGAGCACAGCCTCGCGCAGCTTGCCGAGTACGCCGGACGCTGGCCGTGGCCGCGCTCCGTGCATGGCGAGATAGTGCAGGGCATCGAGGCGCAGAAACCGCGTGCCATCGTGTTCGACGTCATGTTCTTCGAACCGGACATCTACCGGCTGGATGCCGATGAATTATTCAACAAGACGGTACGGCGTTACAGCAATGTATTCTTTCCAACCGTGCGCCAGGATCCAGCGGGCGATCCGTACGGCGTGCCGATCGCGGAAATGCAGTCCGCGCTCGGCGCCTTCGCCAGTCCGCAGGCGGACAAGAATGCCACGCTGAATGTTGGTTTGCCCAAGGCGTTGACGCCGGAAAACTGGCGCCTGGGCACGATAGATTTCCTCGCCGATCCGGATGGCGTCGGCCGTCGATACTACGTCTATCAGAATGCCTACGGATGGAAAATTCCTTCGCTGCCGGCCCGGGTGGCGCAAGACCTCGGCCTCGCCGTGCCGGATGTCGAGTCGATCAGGCTAAGCTGGCCTGGGGGGAAAACCGGCCGTGCGCATGTGTCCTTTTCGGATCTGTACATCGATTTCAACAGCCAGAAGCGCAAGCGCGACCCGAACGAGTTCAAGGACAAGATCGTCATTATCGGCGTGACGGCCACCGGGTTGCATGACATCCGGCCGACGGCAGTGGGTTCGCAGTTCGACGGCATCGACATCCTGGCCGGCACACTGGACAACCTGAAGAACGGCAATTACCTGCGCCCGGCGCCGCCGGCATGGCCGGTGGCAATCGCGTTGGCCCTGTTAGTGTTCTTGTTTGCCGGGTTCCGCGCACAGACGCACACGCTGAAAATCGGCGGCGCACTTCTGGCGACTTCTACTATTCTCATCGCGGGCCAGTATGTGGCGATCGGCAAGCTGCTGGTGCTGCCCGTGTTGCGCCCGCTGCTGTTCGCGTGGGTGTTCTTTTTCATCGCGGCCCTGCAGGAATACCTGCGTGAGCGGCGCGAGCGCGAGCAGGCCGTCCGGGAGTTCTCACGCTTCGTCAATCCGCACGTGGTCAAGGAACTGATGGCGCACGGCGGGCTGTCGCGCGAGGGGGAAAGCCGCCAAGTCACCTTGCTGTTTTCCGACATTCGCGGCTTCACCACCTTGTCCGAATCGCGTACGCCGCAGGAAGTGGTCAGTCTGATCAACAGCTATTTCAGCCGCCAGGTCGCGGTGGTATTCCGCAACGGCGGCGCCCTCGACAAGTTCATCGGCGATTGCATCATGGCGATCTGGGGCGCGCCGCTGGACGACGCCAAGCACGCCGAGCACGCGATCCTGTGCGCGCTGGAGATGGCGGATACGCTGGACGCCTTCCGCAAGGATCTCGCCGATCCCAATGCGGACTTCGATGTCGGCATCGGCATTCACTCCGGACCCGCGGTGGTCGGCCTGATCGGCTCCGAGCAGCGGCGCGAATACACTGCGATCGGTGATACCGTGAACCTGGCAAGCCGGGTCGAAGGCCTGACCAAGGGCGTGGCACGGATCCTGGTGTCCGAAGACACCATGCGCCTGTGCCCGGACGCCTTTGACTTTGTTCCGCGCGGACTCTATAAAGTGAAAGGCAGGACGCAGGAAGTGGCGTTGTTCGAACCAAAGAGGAAATCCGCATGAGGGCGGTCCGATGAAATTTCTGTTACGGCTGATCGCCATTCTGGCAATGCTGATTGCTACGGCCTACGCAGCCGAGATCGGCTATACGCTGAGGGCCACCGAGGTCAAGGACAACCCCTTCCTCGATGCCAACACGGTTGCCACGCTTGCCGAAAAAACCACGGTGGAAATCGTGACCCGCCAGGGCGCCTGGATGAAGGTCAAGACAACCGATGCCAAGCAGCAGGGCTGGATCCGCATGTTGTCGGTGCGGCTCGGCAGTCCCGACCAGAAACCGCAGAGCGGCGGCAGCCTGCTCTCCGCGCTCGGCATCGGCAGCCGGCCGAGGCCCTCGACCAACTCCACGGTGACCACCGGCGTGCGCGGCTTCTCCGAGGAGGATCTCGCCAACGCGAAGCCGAACGCGGCCGAAGTGGAAAAATTGAAGAGTTTCGCCGCCACACCGGAAGAAGCGGCCAAGCTGGCCGCGAGCGGCAAGCTTGCGGCAACGCAGGTCGCTTATTTCGACGAAAACGGCAAGCCGTTGAAGGAGAAGAAATGAGCGCGCTCCGGCTGGCCGGGGCCGCGGGGCTGATCGCCGCGGTTATGCTCGGCGGCTGCAAATCCGGCGGCGGGTTCGATCTGAAGAACGTCGATCTGGGCAACGTCGTGAAGAGCGTGGGCAATTTGCGCGAAGTTCAGGAGCCCGAGGAAATTCATATCGGCCAGAGCATGGCCGAAATATTGCTGGGTGCGCGGCCATTGTACGACGATGCCGAGCTGCAGCATTATGTGAACCAGGTCGGTCTGTGGGTCGCCCAGCAATCGGAGCGCCCGAACCTGCCCTGGCATTTCGGCGTCAACGATTCGGACCACATCAATGCGTTTGCCACGCCCGGCGGCTACATCATCATCACCAAGGGGATGATGATGCAGTTGCGCAATGAAGCCGAACTGGCCGGCGTGCTCGGCCACGAAGTCGCGCACGTGAACCAGAAGCATCACCTGAAAGCGCTGCGCAAATCCGCATTCGTCAGCCTGCTCGGCGAAGGCGTGTCTGCGGCAACCGATAGCAAACATGCCGAATTGGTGAAGAGCCTGACCGGTCCGACCAAGGAGTTGTATGCGCGCGGCCTGGACAAGTCCGACGAATTCGAAGCCGATCGCATGGGCGTCGTGCTCGCGACTCGCGCCGGCTATGATCCCTATGGATTGCCCGCCGTATTGACTACGTTGGCCAGCGCGGATCCCAAGGACAATTTTCTGACCCTGCTCTACAAGACCCATCCGTTGCCGCAGGTGCGCCTCGACAAGCTTGCGCCCGGACTGACGGCGCTCGATTCGATCAAGGCGCCGCAGAACGCGACCCGATTCCAGCAATACACCAAGCGTTTGCACGTGGCCACGAAATAGATTTGCCACTGAATTCATGAGGCGAGGCCGGATCCTCCTGTTGTTCCTGCTCGCAATGCCGGCGATCGCTGCGCACGCCGGCGACGCCGGCTATGTTCTTAAAGCCGTCGATCTGCTCGACCGTCCCGCGGCCGATGCGAAACCCGTTTCCAAACTCCTCAAGCAGCAACCGGTCGAGATCATCGGCCGCAATGGCAGCTGGGCCCATATCAAGGCAGGCGCGGGGAGCGGCTGGATACGCATGATCGTTGTGCGTCTGAATCCCTCCCCTGCCCAGAAGATTGCGGTGGCTGCCGCGAAGTCGCCGACC
>JAYVMZ010000294.1:0-4245 GCA_043758735.1 Betaproteobacteria bacterium | reverse complement strand
GTTCGATACGCCGCGGCGCTCCATCCGAATCCTTCGGCCCAGCGGCCGCGCGCGCCGATTTCGCCGGTTTTTGCGACGACTTTTTCCAGCGGCGGATCGGCCAGGAAATTGTTGGGCAAGCGGCAGGGCGCATTCGGGTCGGCGCAGGTCAACTCGATCGGAGTCGGGGCGCGCATGCCTTCACTGTAGGACACATAAGTCGTCAGCTTCGGAGTGGGGTTGAAATTGAGGCCGGCGGCGGGATTGAAGCGCTTGAACGTATTGTCGCCATTGAGCGCGGGTTCCAGTCCGGTCTTGTCCCTGATCGTGATGTTTGCCCAGTTGTAGCGTCCCGAGAGGGTTAGATGCCATCGTTGGCTGAATGAGTACACGTCCGTGAAATAGAGTCCGTAATAGTCGTTCGTTGTATCGACATCCGTCTGAAGAGTCGATACGCCTGTGCCGATCGTTCCCCGGTCCGCCGTAAAGTCTGCGTTTTCTTGCGATTGCGTGAAATGCGTCCTGCCCAGATCGGCACTCGCGCCGACGGTTAAATTGTTCTTCCGACCGCCAACATCGCCCAGCAGGCTCAGTTGCGCTGATCCGCCATAGCCCGTCGTTTCGATTTTGCTGCGGTCGTTCAGGGCCTGCGGGTCGGCGCCGCCCGCGAGGATGCCCGGACTGCAGTTTCCAACGATTCCCCTGCAGACGTCGTTGACATTGCTGCTGAAATTGTCGTTGGAATAACGACGAAAGTAGATGTTTCCCGCCAGCAGTTTGTCGGCTTCCAGGAAATGGCTGGCCTTGGCGTTCAGGAAGGCGACCTGGTTTTCATTGCGGTCCGGCCACGTGTACGCTTCCTTACGCGTAGCCAGCCAGCCCAACGGCAGCGCCTGCGTGCCTTCCAGCGTGTTGTCGGCCAGCATCAGCGAAATGTCGACATCCGTGTCTTCCCGCTCCCAGCCCACCTTGCCGAATAAAGTCTGGAGCCGGCTTGGCGAGTGGTCGCGCCAGCCGTCTTCATCCAGAAAATTGCCAGCCAGGAACAAGTCCGTCTTCTCGCTGTGCGTGCCGTACTCGACCTCCGCGGACTTCCTGCCCCATGAACCGCCGGACAACGAAATGGATGCGCCCGGATATTGAAAGCCCGATTTCGTGCTGACGGACAGGGCGGCACCCAGCGTGTTGAGGCCGAACACCGGATTGGATCCGGGAATCAGGGTGACCGTGGAGATCGCATTCTGCGGGATCAGGTCCCAGTTCACGACATCGCCGAATGGCTCGTTTACTCTCACACCATCGACGAATACCGACAGACCTTGCGGTGTGCCGAGCAGCGGGGACGCGGTGAGCCCGCGAAAATTGACGTCCGGCTGAAACGGGTTGTTCTGGCCGTGATTGAGCGTGACGCTGCCCAGGTTATTGTCCAGATACTGGGAAAGGTCCTGCGATTTCTGTCTTTGGATCTCGGTCCCGGTCGTGGACTGGATGTTTGCCGGAACCTGGCTGACTGGAACGCCGATGCCCTGCACAGGTGTGGTGCCGATTACCTCGACGGTCGGCGCTTCCAGTTCGGTTGCCGGATTTTCTGCGGCACCGGCCTGACCGAGCACGCCCGCCAGCGCGATCGCGACAGCAATATCAGCCCGGCATTTTGGGCGCACGTGAACGAACATCTTGTCTTGATCCCCTTCTTTTTGTGTTTTGTTACAGGGTGGTAGCTTACCCGCTGTCCCCTCCCATCAGAGCGAAATCCCCCCGCTTGGGGCCTGGACGGCCAGTCGGACAGTCTGGCAGGGACTCTAAGGCAGCCGCAGGACTTTCATCAGGGACGCGTTCCCAACCTCGCCGGGAAAAATTCCCAATGTGTGGCGCAATGCGGCGCCCAAGCGACACATCGAGTTCAAAATCCCGCATGGAGCACTGCCCGCCACTGTGCGGCCGGACTGCGGACTCCGGAATATTTCCCTTGTTGGTCCGGAGGCCTTCGGCTATATAGCTCCTACCGTAAGTTCGTCGCCGCCAGGCATTGTTCCATGAGCAATTTTCAAGGGTTGCCACCCGCGTCCCAGCAGCCCTCCGTACGCCGCGATTTGTTCGTGGTTGCAGCGGTAACGTTGTTGACGTTTGCACTGTCGAGCGCCCTCGACTTGCGGGAATGGGTGGAGAAATTCACCGGGCCATTCGAAACGTATCAGGTCGACGAACTGCCGCTTACCCTGCTGGCGATGGCGTTGGCGCTGGCCTGGTTTTCCCTGCGCCGGTCGAGGCAGGTCGTGGAGCAATTCGCGTTGCGCCTGGGCAGCGAAGAGCATTTCCGACTGCTGTTCATGGAAAATCTCGCCGGTAATCTGCTGGCGTCGATGGACGGCAGGATCAAGCTGGCCAATCCCGCGGCGGCCCAATTGCTGGGATTCGACGGCGCGGAGGAACTAAACGGCCTGAGCCTCGAAGCGTTTTATCTCGATCGCGGGCAATGGCAGGCGCATCGCGACGCGCTGATCGGCGGCGGCAAGGTCGAGTTGCCGCTGCTGCGGCTGAAGCGGCGCGACGGGCTTCCGGTACAGGCGGTGGCAAAACTTTCGGCACGGCTTTCGCCGGCACGCGAGCCCGAGTTGCACATGTTTCTCGCTGACATAACCAACGTGACGCGGATGCAGACGCAGCTTGCGAACGCGCTGGAGGAGAACCGGCGCTTGTCGCAACGGTCGATGCAGGTGCAGGAGGAGGAACGTCGCAACCTGGCGCGCGAGCTGCACGATGAACTGGGGCAGAGCATCAACGCGATCAAGGTTGACGCAGTCGCGATTCGCGATGGCAGCGACAATGCAGCGGAAGTCCGGCGCGGAGCGAAAGCCATTATCGATGTGTCGGGCCAGGTTTACGATGTGGTGCGCAGCCTGCTGCAGCGGCTTCGTCCGGTCGCGCTGGACGAGCTGGGATTGCGCTCCGCCGTCGAATATGGCGTCGAGCAATGGCAACGCCGCCATAGCGCAGTGCGTTGCGACTTTACGGCGCAGGGCGAACTGGACGGATTGAGCGAGGAAGTGAACATCACGCTGTACCGGCTGGCGCAGGAATGCCTGACCAACGTGGCCAAGCATGCCCAGGCGGCCACTGTCACGATCGCCCTGGCGCGCGTAGAGGGCGGTGAGGTGCGCTTCAGTTTCGAGGATGACGGCCGCGGCTTCGACCCGGGGCAGCGCAGTCAGGGATTGGGGTTGGTGGGCCTGCGCGAGCGCGTCGAGGCATTGGGCGGACAATTCGATTTGAAAAGCGCGCCGGGCCAGGGTGTTCGCGTGCGCGCTTCGATACCTGTTAAAGGCTAGCTGATGAACGATTCAAGAGTGACACCGGTACGCGTGGTGCTGGTCGACGATCACGCAGTGGTGCGCGAAGGCTACAGGCGCCTGCTGGAGCGAACCGAGGATATTTCGGTCATCGCCGAGGTGGCGAGCGGCGAGGAGGCCTATCGCATCGTCTGCGACATGCAGCCCGATGTCACGGTGATGGACATCAATCTTCCGGGCATGGGCGGCATCGAGGTCGTGCGGCGCATTGTCGCGCGGTTGCCGGACGCGCGAATCCTGATGTTCAGCATGCATGAGGACACGGTGTTCTCGTCACGCGCGCTGCAGGCCGGTGCGCGCGGCTACGTCACCAAGTCGGCCGCGCCGGAAGTGCTGGTCGAGGCCGTGCGCCTGGTTGCTCAGGGCAAGCTTTATATCAGCCACGAAATGGCGCAGGAACTGGCGGTGCAGATGCTGCCTGGCCGGGACAATCCGATCGACGCGCTGTCGGCCCGCGAATTCGAAGTGTTCCGCCTGCTGGTGGCGGGTCATACGCTGCAGGAAATCTCCAGGATCCTATGCCTGTCGTACAAGACGGTTGCGAACTATCAATCGAACATCAAGCATAAGCTCGATGTCAGCAATACCGCGCAGGTCGTGCGCATTGCGCTTAGCCATGGGTTGATCGCCAGCAGCTCCGAAACCGACGAATTGCGCAGCGATACCAGCTGACTATTCAGGAATTTCCCCCGGCCCTCCCGGGTACCGCTCCCCGGGGTGGGTGGCGCATCGCGCCACCAAGCGGTTCCACTCGCATCCCATGCCGGGGTCTGCGCTACACTCGCACATTGGAATTGCCGCAGGCCCGCGACAGACGGGCCGCCAGGGAACCAAGGAGAAGCAGGTGAACACAGTAATGCAGCCACTGCGGCAGCCATGAACCGCACGCTGGTGCTCAACGTTGTCGGCATGACGC
>JAYVMZ010000293.1:0-9066 GCA_043758735.1 Betaproteobacteria bacterium | reverse complement strand
TCCAGAACATCCGGATGTAGACAGACGCCGGTACCACACATTCACGGCAAGTACCTGTCTCGTAGGACGAATTCGCCCAACGGGTGTTGGAACTTCAGTTTAAACGGCACCACCCACCTCACCCCGGCCTTCTCCCCCCGCCAGCGGGCGGAGAGGGAGAAGGCCGGGGTGAGGTGTTTAGCCCGTAAACGCTTGCAGGCCGGTCTGCGCCCGTCCCAGTATCAGCGCGTGCACGTCGTGCGTGCCCTCGTAGGTATTCACCGCTTCGAGGTTCATGAGATGGCGCATTACATGATATTCGTCAGATACGCCGTTGCCGCCGTGCATGTCGCGTGCAAGCCGGGCGATGTCCAGTGACTTGCCGCAGGAATTGCGCTTGATCATCGATACCATTTCCGGCGCGGCACGGCCTTCGTCCATCAGCCGCCCCACCCGTAGAACGGATTCCAGACCGAGCGTGATTTCGGTCTGCATGTCGGCGAGTTTTTTCTGAATCAGCTGGTTTGCCGCCAGCGGGCGGCCGAACTGCTTTCTCCCCATCGTGTAGTCGCGCGCCGCGTGCCAGCAGAACTCGGCGGCGCCGAGCGCGCCCCAGGCGATACCGTAACGTGCTTTGTTGAGGCAGCCGAACGGTCCCTTGAGCCCTTCGACATTCGGCAGCAAATTTTCATCCGGGACGAATACGTCGTCCATGACGACTTCGCCGGTGATGGAAATCCGCAAGCTGAATTTGCCCTCGATCTTTGGCGTGGAAAGGCCTTTCATGCCGCGCTCGAGGATGAAGCCGCGAATGATGCCCTCGTCATTCTTGGCCCAGATGACGAATACGTCGGCCACCGGCGAATTCGTGATCCACATTTTCGCGCCCTTGAGCAGGTAGCCGCCCTCGACCTTGCGTGCGCGGCTGATCATGCTCCCCGCGTCCGATCCGAAGTCCGGCTCGGTCAGGCCGAATGCGCCGAGAAATTCCCCGGACGCGAGCCTGGGCAGGTATTTCTGGCGCTGCGCTTCGGTGCCATAGGTGTGGATCGGATACATGGTGAGGCTGGATTGCACGCTCATCATCGAGCGATAGCCGGAATCCACCCGCTCGATCTCGCGGGCAATCAATCCATAGCAGACGTGGTTTACGCCCGCGCAGCCGTAGCCCTCGAGCGTCGAGCCGAGAAAGCCGAGGGCGCCCATTTCGCCAAACACATCCCGATCGAAGCGTTCCTGGCGGTGTGCCAGGAGAACGCGAGGCATGAGTTTGTCCTGGCAATAGGCGCGCGCCGAGTCGCGCACCATGCGTTCCTCGTCGTTCAGTTGTTCCTCGAACAGCAGCGGATCTTCCCAACGAAACGACGGGCGGACATTGGGCGCGTTCATGCATCTCTCCTGTTTTGGCCGGCAAATCGCCCTCTTGCGGATCCCATTGCGCGATTCATAATCGCTGACAGATGGAAAACGCTCAATCCATCACCCCGGCCCTCTAACGGGGTACTCCGGGCTTCGCCAGGGTATCTCAAAGGGAGAAGGCGAGGATTGCTCTAATTCACCGACGTGAATCAGGGAAAGATCAATAAATCGAGCGACGGCCCGATATTCTAAGCCATATGCGGGATCGCGCAGGCTTGTGGTTTGGCCAGTGCCTGCAAGGTGCCGGCGGCAGGGGGATCCGCCCACGCTTTACCGACGCAACGGCACCCGACGCAGCGACCGCATCATTTTTTCCGTTTTGTGCAAATGTCGTAACCGTCGCGCCATCCCGACGCGTATTGCGCATCGTGCTTGAACCGGTCGTCGTCCCTGGTCTGTCCGCTCGCGCGCTTGCTGCTTTCGCAGCCATCCACGTAGCCCGCGCGGAATGCGGGCGGATAGCCGGTAAGATTGACATGGACCTCTTTTTTGGCCGGGGCGCAGGCGCAAATCAGCGCGGTTGCGATCAGCACGGAGTATTTTTTCATGTTTGGTCGGTCCCTGCGTTTGGGGTGGTTCGTCTTTGTGGCCGCTTCGTGCGATGGAGACCGGATCAATCCGAAAAAGATTCTACCGTGCCGCGGTCGAGCGGGTTCCCGGCGAGTACAGGCAAAAAAAACGCCCGATAAGGGAGGAAATCGGGCGTTAAACACGCAAAAGCGAATTGTAAAAGATTACATGGTCATTCGAGTGTCTAGATGATGGTCAGTTCATCAAATCCCGTATGAATTTGTACTTAGCCCAGTCTGATCACCGCGCCATTGACCAGCTTGATCCGCTCGCCGATATCGAAGGACGGGCGCTCCGATTCGTAAATGGTCCGTACCGTGCCGTTTTCCATGTGGACGGTCACGACAAAACCCACCGGGCGCGAACCATTCGGTAGATGGTCCGCCTTGCCGGCGACCTTCAGAATAGTTGCACCATCGACTTCCGCGGCCAGCGCGTGAGTAATTCCATTGGGGGCTGTTGGCTTGGCAAGTCCGGGAATGATCGAATCCACGACACCGCAATCCGGGCAGACGGGCTTGCGGCCCGGCACGCGCGCGCCAAACTGGAAGTTGACGGGTTTGCCTTCGCCCAGCGTTTCCCCGCGACTGCGGGTCAGGCCTTTATGTCCTTCGCTCGGAACGACCGGGGCCTGGATGATGCCGCTGGCCGGGGCATTACTGAAGCTCGAGAAGGGATTGAGGCTTGAATGCGTGATGGAAAGATGTCCGGTGATGGCTGCCACCCCGATGCCGCTGAAAGCGATGACCGAGATTGCGGCCGCGATGACCAACGGTGCGGGTAAGGGGTTTTTCTGCTCAGTCATGGTTATTTTTTCTGAAATCGGGTTTGTTTTTCTTTATCAGGTTTGCGCCGGAAAACTTCTTTCCGGCAAGCCGGTTCGTTTATGTATAAGAATCTTTCAGTTACGCAACGCACCTGTCATGCCAGACAGACTAATAATTATAAAAACAATTAGTTGGCTTTAAACACCGGTGCAGCGACCAGAAGAATCGTCGCCGGATGACGACAGACATGAGTCTCCGGGCGTTCTTTTGGACGCCTGACAGGCGGGCACGAGGTGCCCGGCGCTGCAGGGAACTACAAGGCCTTGAACAGCTTGGGATCGAGGTGATGGCGCTGCAAAAGTTTGTAGAATTCGGTGCGATTTCGTTTTGCCAGCTTTGCCGCCTGTGTGACGTTACCGCCCGTAATCTTGAGCAGCTTCGCGAGGTAGTCACGTTCGAATTCACTGCGCGCGGATTCGAACGAAGAAAGCTCGGCGCTCTGGCCGCGCATGGCACTGTCGACGAGGGAGGGCGTGATGATTGACGTGGTCGATAATGCCACCGCCTGTTCGACGACGTTGTACAACTCGCGCACATTGCCTGGCCACGCCGACTTGACCAGGATTTCCATGGCTTCCGAGGCAAAGCCGTTGATCGGTTTCTTATAACGGTCGACGAGCTGATTGAGGAAGTGGGTGGCCAGGACAGGGATATCCTCGCGCCGTTCGGAAAGGGTGGGTAATCCGAACGAAACCACGTTGAGCCGGTAATAGAGATCTTCGCGAAAACTTCCCGCCTTGATGGCTTCTTCAAGATTTCGATGGGTGGCCGAAATGATGCGCACATCCACCGGGATGGTCTGCGTGGTGCCGATAGGCCGGATTTCCTTGTCCTGCAGGACACGCAGGAGCTTTACTTGCAATGGCAGCGGCATGTCGCCGATTTCGTCGAGGAAAACGGTGCCGCCCTCGGCGGCCTGGAACAATCCCTTGTAATCGCGCGCCGCACCGGTGAACGAACCCCGCATGTGGCCGAACAATTCCGATTCGAGCAATTGCTCCGGAATTGCGCCGCAGTTGATGGCCACGAAAGGCTTGGCGGCGCGTGGGCTCGCCTTGTGTATCGCTCTGGCCAGCAATTCCTTGCCCGTGCCGCTCTCGCCCCGCACCAGCACGCTTGCGTCGCTTCCCGCCACCAGCTTTGCCTTGCCGAGAATGCTTTCAACCGCCAGGCTGCGGGTAATGATTTCGGCGCGCCAGTCGGCCTCCCCGTTTACCTTTGCGTTCCGGCCGCCGCTCAGGGCCACCGCTTTCGCGACTTGCTGCAGAAGGTCCTTGCTGTCGAACGGCTTGGTCAGATAGCCGAATACGCCGCGCTGTGTGGCCGCTACCGCGTCCGGAATGCTCCCGTGTGCAGTGAGGATGATGACCGGCAGCGCCGGATTGCTCTTGTGGATGTTTTCGAATAGCGCCATGCCGTCCATTCCGCTCATGCGCAAGTCGGTGATGACAACCTGCGGGATGGCAACCGACAGTCGCGCGAGTGCGCGCTCCGCGCTGTCGGCGCTTTCAACCGCACAGTCGGCACCCTCCAGCCTGAAAGTCAGCAGGCGCAGGAGGTCGGGATCGTCGTCGACGATAAGGATGCGTGCCTTGGACATGGTCATTTTTTCTTGGGCAGGTTTTGTTCTCGTTCGATCATTTTCATTTCCATATCGAGTATCGCATCGAGCTTCTGCTGCAGGGCTTCGGTGCGACGCTGTTCTTCTTTTAACTTTGCCGTCTGTTGTTGCAAGGCCTCGTCGGTGCGCCGCAATTCCAGAAGTTCGGAATGCAGCCAAATTGCCAGCGGGCGCAACGTCGAGCCTTCCCGGTTCTTATCCTTCATGAAGGGATTCAGCAACGCAAGTGCGGCATTATCGTCGCGAAAGTTGGTGCCCGGAAACGATAGCAGTAGAGCAAGTTGCAGGCGATTAAGTTCCGATTTGTCTTTCTCGAAGGATTCCCGCGCCATATCGAGTTCGCTCGCGAGCTCAGCGCCCTTCATCATCAGCAGGCGATCGTAATACCGGACCAGGCGATCCGGATCGCTCTGCATGGGCTCCGCCACGGAGCGGTACCAGAGCGTGTCCGGACGGGTGGTCTTGCTGTTTACCGGGGTGCAGGCGGCAACGGCTACGGCCACAAAGATACATCCCATTTTCCATTTCACGCGGCAATCTCCACCTGCCGCGATGGCAGTATGACACGCAGATGTGCGCCGGGATTCCCGTCGACGATGATCTCCACGCTGCCATGGTGTGCGCCGACGAATTCGTGGACGATGGCGAGGCCCAAACCCGTGCCTTTGACCGGGCCGGTGTATTCGGATCCGCCTTGATAGAAGGGTTCGAATATCCGGCTCCTGTCCTCGGGAAGAATGCCCGGGCCTTCGTCCATGAAGTCCACTACCACGTCCGCTCCGCGTCGGCGCAACTGCACTCGAATCGTGCCTCCAGCGGGGGAAAATTTGATCGCGTTTGAAAGTAGATTGTCCACGATCGCTTCCATTTTTTTCTCGTCCGCTTCCACGTTGAATTCGGAAGCGGCCAGGTTCAGGCTGAGGTTCTTGGCGCGCATCGCCAGGGAGTGCTGCTGGGCGACGCGCGCAACGAGCCCCTTCAGGTTGAACTCCGAGAACGCGAGCGCCGACGTTTGAAATTGCGCGCTGTGATAGCTCAGCAAGTCTTCGATCAGTTTCTGCAGCCGCAGCGTATTCTGTCTCAGGATGCGCGCAATTTCGAACTGGCCGGCGGTCATTTTTCCGGTAACTTCGTCTGCGAGCAGTTCCACGCCCTCGCGCAATGCCGTCAGCGGCGTCTTGAGTTCGTGCGATACGTGCCGCAGGAAGCGCGATTTTTGCTCTTCCAAGTCGAGCAATCGCAGTCGCAGCCAGTCGAGTTGCCGGCCGAGCGATTCAAGGTCGGCCGGTCCGTTAACGGTGACGCGCGTATCGAAGCGCCCCTCACCTAGCCTTTGTATTGCCGATTCGAGTTGCGCGATCGGTTTGGAAATGAGCATCGTGGCGCCGACCACCAGCAGCAACGCGATCGGTACCAGGGCAAGCAATTGCCAGAAAATGAAGCGCTGAACTTCGCCCGCCATTTTCTGCATCGTGTCCACTTCGCGGTCCACCAGCGAATTGCTCTGCTCGTCGAGGCCGCGCGCCGCCTCGGAAAGGCCCGCCAGTTCCGCTGCCGCCAGATTGATGATGTCGGGTCTGCCCCCCGACCTGCTGACCCGCTCGAACAGCGCGGCCTCCCGGTTGTGCAGCGCTTCCATAGCCAGCTTCTGCTTGGCGTCCAGCGGCAGCGCGGACATCTTGTGGGCGGTATCGAGGAAGCGCTCATGGGCATGCCCGTAGCCCTGCAGCAGCGACGGGTCGCCGATGATCGCAAACTGCCGGATGCTGCGCTCCATGCTCGTGATCTGCTCGATCAGGAAGCGGGTGTTCTGCGTGGTCTGGACGGCCTGATATACGGCGCGCTGGCTGTGGGTGGCGAGCTGGTGGATGGAATAGGCATTGTTGATCAGGGCGAAGAGGAGCGGCAGAACGGCCAGCGAAAAACCGGCAAGGATCAGCTTGAGAAAAGAGCGGGGATAGTAAAGCTGCATTAGGGAAAACTCATTTCATGACGGCCGTCTTTATGCTATCCGTCCGGCATACCAAACATTGCGCGAAGCTCGCACGCATGCGCGCCTGTCTAATTCTTTTTAGAGTCCCCGCCAAGGGATCCGTAAACCCCTCGCCTCCAGGCGACGGGAATGGAATTTCCCCTCTCCCTCCGGGAGAAGGGAGTCTCTGAAGTCTGCCGTCAGGCCTACCCACCGGCTTGAGCCGTAACATGAAGCCCTCGCTTTTAGGCGAGGGAAGTTCAACTGCTGAATCACAGGGCACACTATCGCATGTAACCCGAAAGCCTGCCATAAGCGCGGGGCAAGTCCGGCTCAAGGGTCCAACCGGGTCTCGACGCGACCGAAGGCGCCAAAATCGGCGATGACGTGGTCCCCGGCAGCCACCGGCGCTGGAATGATGCACGTGCCGGTCGTAATTGTTTCGCCGGTTCGCAGCATGTCGCCGGTCAGCGACAATTCATTGGCGATCCATGTCAGGGCAATGCGAGGGTCACCCAGGACATTTTCGCCTATGCCCTCGCAGGCGAGCTTCCCATTTACCTGCACGGCTACTCGGTGGTGAGCCAGATCGTACTGGCGCCAGTCTACGACGGTCGCCGCACCCAAAACAAAATAACTGGCACAGGCATTGTCGGCAATGAGTTGCGCAGCCCCGGCGGAAACGAAGTCGTTATAGCGCGAATCCGGAATTTCGATCGCCGGGTGCAGGCTGGCGACCGCCGCAATAACTTCATCCTGGGAGTACGGGGTTTTGCGGGGCGGAAGGTCCTGTCCCATGCGAAACGCGAATTCCGCCTCGATAACGTTCATGATGTTGTTGGTCAGCGACACTTTCGCCCCGGAAGGGAACGCGCGCTTTTCCAGCAGACGTCCGGCGAGCGGTCCGTCGACGCCGATGTGTTGCTGGCCCGCTTTGCTGGTCGCGGCAATTTTCCAGCCGAATGTTTTTTGCTTTGACAGTCGCGCCACGTGGGCCTGGACACGATAGCCTTCTGCGCGCGTGGTCGGCCGGCAACTGATCGGCAGGGCGTCAATACGCTGGTTGGCGTGCCAGGTCGACCAGATGGTTTTTGCCGCTTCTTCGATTGCTTGGGTTTCCATTTTTAGCTTCTCCGATACGGGCTGTTCTTTAGGGTGCCGCTGCTGGTTGCCTGACTACATTGAGGAGGGGTTCGCCACGCGCGAGGCGATCCATGTTCTGTGCGATCGTCCGGCAGCGTCGCGGCCGCAGGCCCTCTGTCCAGCCAGAGCCGTGGGGCGTCATGATCACATTATCCAGATCGCGAAACGGCAGGCTGGAGGGATCGCAGCGTGTTTCGCCCTGCGCCGGATAGCGATACCACGTGTCGATTGCCGCGCCGCCTATGCGACGATCCCGGCAGGCTTCATAGAGCGCCTTTTCGTCGATTAACGGGCCACGCGCGACGTTGATGATAAAGGCAGCGGGCTTCATTTTTTCGAGACGTTCCCGGCTGACCAGGCCGGCCGTCGACGGATCCAGCGGCATCGCCAGCAGGACGAAGTCGGATTGCTCGAGCAAGGCATCCAGTTTATCCATCGGCTCGACGCGCTCCACCAGGCCGTCGCCGGGCTTCGCGGTGCGGCTGCATGCCAGGACTTTCATGTCGAAAGCACGTGCGCGCGCCGCGACTTCACGGCCGATGCGCCCGTAACCGACGATCCCCAGCACCTGACCATACAACTCGCCGTGACGTGGACCGGTCAGGTGGGACCCGTACCATTCGCCACGCCGCAGCGCGGCGTCCATGCGCGGAATCCCGATTACCCATTGCAGCATGGCGGAAAGAACATATTCGGCAATGCCGATTTCGTGTTCGAAGACGTTGCAAACTGCAGCCTGCGCGGGGACGGCATCGAATGCAATGTCGTCCGTTCCCGCGCCCGGCAAATGCAGCATTTTCAACTTTGGTGCGGCGGGCATGTCTGTCGCCCAGTTCATGGAAATCATGGCGTCCGCGTCCATGAGCTTGCGCTGCAGTTCGTCCCGATCCTCGTAGTTGGCAACGTCGATTGTCCAGCTCGACTCCAGAAATTCCGGAATCAGCGCAAGGCGGCCGTCGTTGTCCACGCTTTTAATAAGGAGTTTCAAGTTTCGATGTCTCGCTGAAAGTAATAGAATAACGGGGTGTGCGGCCTGGCAGGCAGACCTGGATTTTAAGCCACCGCCGCATCGGGAGAAAGGCCTGATGTGAGGGCTTTCCGGATTCAATGGCCCCGGCTTGACGCATCCTATTGGACTGAATTGGCGGTCGGGCTCACACAATCATGGCGAAAGCGGGCCAGCGGGAAGCAGGGATTGCTCCCGGGGCTGAGCCGATCGACGCAGAGAAAATGTATTCGGCGAGCGGACGACTGCCGCGTGAGGGCTTCATGATTCGCGAGGTACGGCACATGCTCTGCCGTACCGTCAACGACGGGGCAAGAAAGCAACGGATCTGTTTTCCTGAGTACAATCGAACACCATTGAGCGTCAACGGGCATTGAAACCAGCAGGTATTAAAACCAGGCTGGTGCGGCCGAATATGAAAAATCTGTATTCATCCTAAAAACCTCACTTGACGGTGTGCTATCTGCTCCAGAATCAGGCAGTCTGCGGTTTCTGAGACATTCACGGGAGTCACCCGATGGGTGAGTCG
>JAYVMZ010000292.1:0-2015 GCA_043758735.1 Betaproteobacteria bacterium | reverse complement strand
GGCAACGCAACCGCTGCCAGAATACCGATGATCGCGACAACGATCATCAGTTCGATCAGGGTAAAACCCTTTTGTACGGCCTTCATGAGTAACTCCTTGGTGGTTAGTTAATAAACACGCTGAATTTCACGTGTTCGATACCCATGGCGCAAAGTCTGTGCCAGAGGTTCATACGATCTATGAATTATTTCCTTCTCCTTCAATAGGAGATAAAAATTATTTGTTATCAGTCCATTGAAACAAACATCCCTTACGCACGGCAATCTGTGGCCGGTTCTTGGTCTGGCCCCAACGACGACTGGCGGGCGGCCCAGCTTCTTGGTTATTAGCCTAAGCCAACCTATCGACAGTATCTGACGAAGATTGTCACCCCGGTTGAAAGCCGGGAAGCGCGGCCTCATCCACGTCGTCGATCTGATCGGGATCAAGGCATTGTTCCGCATATCTCAAATAGACTTTCTTGCGCACGAATATATCGAACAGATCGGGGTCGATATGGCCGTTGACTTTGAATTTTCCGAGAATTTGCAACGACTCGGTGAGCGTCTTGCCTTTCTTGTAAGGCCGGTCCTTCGCGGTAAGCGCCTCGAAAATATCCGCGATCCCCATCACACGGGCCTGTACCGACATCTGCTCGCGCATCAATCCGCGCGGGTAACCCTTACCGTCCATGCGCTCGTGGTGGCCGCCGGCATACTCCGCGACATTCTTGAGGTGTTTCGGCCAAGGCAGCGATTCGAGCATCTTGATCGTTACCTCGATGTGATGATTGATGATCTGACGCTCTTCCTGCGTCAGCGTCCCTGAACGGATTGTCAGGTTGTTGACTTCATCGGCGGTGAGGAAATCCGCGTCATTGCCGTCGACGTCCCGCCAGCGATAGGTCCGCGAAATGTCCCGCACGCGCCGCTGGTCCTCCTCGCGCATCGCTTCCGATCCGAAATTGCAGAAGCGCAGGAACTGGCGGTCTTCCTCGATCTGGCGTTGCCGGGCTTTCAGTTCGCGATCGGCCCGCTCCCATTCGCCAGCGCGATTGTCCGGTGCAGCCAGCTTGACCTTGCTCCTCGCGATCTCCGCGTCGCGCTTGACTATTTCGAAGCGGGTATCGATCAACGCGATGCGATCGAAAATAGTCTGCAGCTTGGTCGCCTTGTCCACCACATGGACAGGCGTGGTGACTTTGCCGCAGTCGTGCAGGAGCCCGGCGATTTTCAGTTCATAGCGATCCTTGTCGCTCATCCTGAAACCCGAGAGCGGGCCTTCGTCCATATCGTTGACGGCTTCAGCCAGCATCATCGTCAGCATGGGAACGCGCTGGCAATGCCCTCCGGTATAAGCGGACTTGTCGTCGATCGCCGCGTTGATCAGGCTGATGAACGATTCGAACAACCCCTCCAGCTGGTTTATCAGTTGACGGTTGGTGAGCGCGACGGCCGCTTGCGACGCCAGCGATTCCGCGAGCCGCTGATCGGCTTCCGAGAACGGCACAGTTGCGCCACTTTGGCGATCCTTGGCGTTGATCAGCTGCAACACGCCGATGACTTCATCCTCATGATTCTTCATCGGCACGGTCAGGAAGGACTCCGACCGGTAGCCGGTCTTTGCGTCGAAGCTCTTGGTTCCGGTAAAATCAAAGCCCTTCGCGGTATAGGCATCAGCGATGTTGACCGTCTCGTCGCGCAGGGCCGAATACGCGACGACCATCGAATTATTCGGTCTACCGTCATCGTCAAAGAGCCGCACGGGGTAAAATGGCACCTCCACTCCCGTCGTACCGCCCATGGCAATATTCAGCGAGTCGGTGCGCAGGATTTCGAAGTAAACGAGCTTCTTTTCCGGGTCCACCCGGTAGAGCGTGCCGCCGTCCGCGTTCGTGATTTTTTTTGCTGCGACCAGGATCGCCTCAAGCAGGCGATTGGTGTCCTTCACCTTGGACAATGAGATGCCCACCTCATTGAGCTCCTCCAGGCGGCGGAAGAGTTCGGTGGAGGTCGGTTCACTCATCGTTGGTTTTC